>JARFQS010000578.1 GCA_029287645.1 Thermoanaerobaculia bacterium
ACCCCAGTATCCCCAGCCCCAACCCCAGCACGAAGGCCATCCCCAGCAATACCGATTCCAGTACCACGGATAGCGATGTCCCCAGCCCCAGGATGGGTGGTGGCCACCCCACCCACCTCCACCTCCGCCACCACCAGATCCCCCAGGTGGTTTCCACTGGCCGGGAGGGTGCGCCCGTGTATCCCGAGCGGTCGGCTGCCGCTGTGCTGTCGACGACGACCCTGTGCTCGAGCCTGTGGACCGCTGAGGAGCCACGGCCTGGCTGGAGCTCGGGCGCGTGGAGCTGGGGCGCGTAGAGCTGGCCTGTCTCTGCGAGCCAGACGAGTCAGCCGTGGGCCGTGCCCTGGCAACTGGCGCTTTCTCCTCGTCGAAAGCCCATCCGCCGTTGACCAGGAACAGCCCCCCCAGCATCATCCCGAGTCCGCTGAGAAGTGCCCGTCGCTGTCGGAATCCGGTTCTTGCGACCATGGCCGGCCTCCTTTCGCCTCCGAACCCTTCGAGCCTACCGGGCTCTATGACCCTCACCACCGCCGAAGCTCCGGGTCCGGAAGGATCTATCCAACCTTTCTGACTGCAAGCTCCAGGCCAGGCAAGAAAGGCAGCAAGTTGCTGTCCTGGTGGGCGAGTCGGCTCGACTGAAGAGGTCGCTGGTAGGCCTCACCGTCCTCTTCAAGGGCCACCGGGCGTCAGGAAGAGCTGTTCAGACACTCGATGTCCAACCCACCGGCCGCCGGCCTGGCGGGCAGGATCCTGGCCCCAACCGCCTCCAGAGCCTCGGCGATCCTTGGACGCCTCTCCACCGGGCAGAGCACCACGATGCAGCCACCGCCTCCCGCTCCACAGGCTTTTCCGCCCCAAGCGCCCTCGCGCTCGGCAGCGCCCAGCATCGCCTCGATCTCGGGAGTGGAGATCCCATTGGCCAACTGGCTGCGAAAGCTCCATTCCCGAGCTACCAGCCGTCCGACCGACTGCCAGTCGCTCCTTTCCAGAACCGCTGGAAGCTCCCGTGCAGTATCTCGAATGCCATCGAACAACTCGAGGGTCTGCGCGTCGCCGTCCAGCCTTCTGCGCACGATCCGCCAGTTGTTACCGGCCGAAAAGTGACTGCATCCGGTATAGGCAACCAGCAGCCGGTCCCCGAGTGAGTCGAGATCCACCTCCAGGTTTCGAACCCTCTCTCCGCCAGGTCGGTATTCGATCTCCAGAGCACCTCCCAGGAGCGCCGGAAAGTGGTCCTGGACACCGGTCGGCAAGCTCATGAGCTGGGCTTCGATGTCCCGCGCACGCGTCGCCAGCTGGAGTGCGGAGGAGGCCTGCTGACCTGTAAGTGCCTCTGCAGCGGCCATTGTCGCCACGGCCAGTGCCGAGCTCGCTCCGAGGCCGCCACCCTGAGGTGAGGCGCTCTCGATATGGATGGTGGATGGGGGCAATCCGGCATCCAGAGCGATCAGGCCGAGGAGGGCTCCTTCCTCGGTATCCGCCAGCTGCTGAGCGGACTCGGCCGCCACTTCGGAGCTTCCTTGCCGCATGCGGTAGCCCTTCTGCGCCAAGATGAGCTCGACCACGACCGGCAAGTCGATCGCCAGGTTGACGGTTCGCGACCCAGGGTGCAGAAGCCCGAGCGGCCAGAGGTCGAGTGTGCCACCCGCCAGGTCGACCCGGCACCAAGCTCTGGCGCGGACCCTACTTGGCGACCGTGGACCCATGAGACCGATCTGCTGTTTCGACTTCAGCCACGAGGTCGCTCTCCGAAGAGCCCGGCACGAACGGTTGGCGCCCCTCCTTCAGAGCCACGCGAAGCTCGTCTCGCCAAGCGAGAAACGCGGGAAGCTGCTCATCCGCAATCGGTTCCGCCGGCTTGTTGTCCAGGGTCAGGGGATTGATCCACTTCCCATCGCGCTGAATCCGATAGTCCAGATGGGGACCGGTCGCCAATCCGGTCGATCCGACATACCCGATGACCTCTCCCTGAGAGACGCGGCGCCCGGCTCCGATGCCGCTGGCGAACCTCGACAGGTGTAGATAGGCGGTCAGGTACCCGTTCGGATGTCGTACCTTGATGGTCTTGCCACCGCCTCGATCCCATCCTGCGAAGCGGACGACGCCATTCGCAGTGGCTCGCACGGGGGTTCCCGTCGGAGCACCATAGTCGACCCCGTAGTGGGGACGGTAGGTCTTGAGGACCGGGTGAAATCGGCGGCCGGTGAAACGCGAGGTGATACGAGAAAAACGGAGCGGTGACCGCAGGAACAGCTTCTGCAGTGGACGGCCCTCCGAATCGTAGTACCCCTTGTCGTCACCGAATCGGTAGGCCTCGAGAACCTTGCCGCCGTTTTCGTAGGTCAGGGTCAGGATGCTGCCCACCCGGTAGAACTTGCCATCCAGAAATACCTCTTCGTAGAGCAGCTCGAATCGGTCGCCGAGTCTCAAGTCGCGGTTGAAATCGAGATCCCACTGCAGCACGTCGGCCATGACATAGGCCACCGTCGGGTGACCGCCAGCCCGACTGATGGAGGTTTCCAGGAAGTCATCTAGCTCACCTTTGATCGCCTTCACTTGGGTTGACTCGATGAAGGGCTGCCATTCGCTCTGCCAGCGCCCGTCTCGCTCCCAAACTGCAACCTGCCCCTTGCCATTCAACGTCAATCGGAATCCGTCGAGCCGAGAATCGGAGTCCAGCATGGCCGCATAGCGATCCTCCGGACGCAGACGTCGAAGATCGACATGCTTGGCCACTTCTTCAGTCAGCAGGTTGGCCTCTTGCGGCTCGAAGCCCAAGGCTCCAAGTGCATCACTGAGCGTCTCGCCACGTCGGAAGGCAAACTCCACCGGCAGATCCTGCCTTCCCAATCCACCGTCCACCCTCGCCGCCCACATCGGATGGGCCACGAGCTCGGGGGAATAGGCCAGGGTAGGAAGCAGCTTCGGAGGCGAGGCCAGATCGCTCTCCAGACTTCGCGTGACGAGGTACGCACCGGCCGCGACTGCGACCAAGAGGCTCAGAACACCCAGGCGGATCCAGGTACGATTCACTTCGAGTCTTCCTTGCCTGGAACGAATAGCTTCAACCCAGGGTCTGAGAGATCAGGGAATCGGGATTCGGCGGCAGCTTGCCGGAGAACGCGGTGACACCGTCCTTGAAGATCAAGAGTCCCGGAAGATGTGTCACCGAGTATTTCTTGGAAAAGGCTCCATCGCGATCGAGGTAGATCGGGGCCTTCGGCTTGCCGCCACGCAGAAAGCTCTCGACTGCCGCCCTGTCCTCCTGGAAGTTCACCATGATCACACGAGCCTGGCCACCCCAGCGATCCACGATCTTGTCGGTACGAGGCACGATGTCCCGGCCTCGTGGGGACCAAGACGCCCAAACGACGACGATCACCGCGCCCTGGTTCAGGTCCTTCTGCTGAACCTGTCCCCCTGAGAGTCCTTCCAGGGAGAACCCACGGCCCTGGCCGATGGCCGGGATCGGCGCCACCAGGCTGATGATCAGAACGACAGCCAGCAATGAAGAGACTGCCCATCCTGTCTTTCTGCCCGCTTGCCTCATGGTAGCTCTAGAGATCTGCATGACGATCTTCCTCGTCCAGGGATCAGCCCTCCCATTCGACCTCAGGGTGCCGCAGGCTGGTCAGGATTCTCTTGCGAAGCCTCTCTGGCGCAGTGGTGCGTGTGCAACCCTTGCGGACGACCTTCAGAAGCCGCTGGGTATATTCGATCCTCCTGGCACACTGAGGGCAGAGCACGACGTGCTCTTGAACGGACACCAAGAGCTCCTCCCCCAACTCGTTGTCGGTATAGAGGAAGATGATCTCTCTGACCTTGCTACAGTTCATCTTCGCACCTCGAGGCCCAACAGGCAGGAACTCCGAACGACGCGCCCGACAGGTCCCTCTCTATCTAACTGTCGTCCTCCCGACGATATTCCTCGCGGAGCCCTCACTTGTGCTCCTTGGTGCCTTCACGCAGCTGATTATTGCGCATCTTGGCGGGCTCACCGGATCGCAGATAACCGTGCTCCTTGGCGTACGTGAGCATCGCCGATTCCAAGAGCTTTCGCCCTCGATACAACCGACTCATCACCGTCCCGAGAGGCAGCTCCAGAATGTCCGCGATCTCTTTGTACGAAAAGCCCTCGAGGTCGGCCAGAAGCACAGCCATCCGATAGTCCGGCGGCAGATCATCGAGAGCACGCTGGACATCCTCATCCAGGACGTCCTCGAGAATCTCCTCCTCGGGACTCTTCATTTGTCCCGAGACATCCGAGCTGAGCCGACTCTCGAATGCGTCCTCGATCTCGGCGAAGTCACTCTGTGGCGGGGCTTGCTGCTTCTTGCGGTAGTTGTTGATGAAGGTGTTCTTGAGAATCTTGAACAGCCAGGCCTTGAAGTTGGTGCCTTCCTCGAACTTGTCGTAGTAGCGGTAGGCCTTGAGGTAGGTCTCCTGCACCAGGTCTTCGGCATCCTGAGCGTTCCGAGTCATCCGGTAGGCGGTGTTGTAGAGGGCATCGACGAAAGGCATCGCCGCCTCTTCGAAATTCCAGCCCCGCTGCTGACTCGTACTTTTGCCGCTCATCTCTGCTTCTCACAGATGCACTGCTCTTCCAGCCCCTAGAGCTACGCACGGACCGTGCCAGTAGTTTAGCCCGAAAGCGGAAAGGCGCAAGTCGGACGCCAGCCGAGAGAGGAGCATCGGCTGGCCACTTCTCGGTGACACGGAGCCGCTTCGCTACAGGAGATTCCAGGCCAGCGGCAGGATGCTCGATTGGGCGAGATCGACGAAGACACCTGGCAAAAGACCCAAAATCACCGTGACAACGGCGCAAAATCCGATCGCCGCAACCAGGCCGGGCGCACGCATGGGAATCGGCGAGGTCGCTTCCGAGTCCTTCAGATACATCTGGACGACCACGGCCATGTAGTAGTAGAGCGAGATGGCGCTGGTCAGGACACCGATGACAGCCACCCAGGTCCAGCCCGCTTCGATCACAGCCGCGAACAAATAGAACTTGCCGAAAAAACCGCCTGTCGGGGGTAGTCCGGTGAGAGCGAGAAGAAAGATGAGCATGCAGGCTGCCAAAAAGGGCGCTCGGCGGGCCAATCCGGCATAGTCCGACATAGTCTCACCGGCGTATTCGCGCCGCTCCAGGAGGATGACCGTTCCGAAGGCACCCAGAGTAAAGAGACTGTAGGCCAGCAGGTAGAACATCAGGGCCCAGAGCCCGGTCTCGCTCGCAGCGAGCACGCCCATCAGGATGTATCCGGCGTGAGCGATGGAGCTGTAGGCCAACATTCGCTTGACATTGGTCTGGGTCAAGGCTGCGATGTTGCCCCAGATCATGGACAGTGTCGCGACGGCCGCCACGACGATCTGCCAGTCGATCACCAGGGGAGCCAGGCCTTGATAGAAGATCCTGACCAGGATCGCGAACGAGGCGGCTTTGGAGGCCACGGCCAGGTAGCCGGTGACTGGAGTCGGCGCTCCCACATAGACGTCCGGCGTCCACACGTGAAACGGCGCCGCAGCGACCTTGAAGAAGAGGCCGACGGCCAGGAGCACCCAACCCACGGCGGACAGCAGATCGCCGTGTAGGATCGCTGCCGAGAGGCTGACGGAGAGCTCCGGCAAAGACAGGGTGCTTGTCGCACCGTAGAGTAGCGAGATTCCATAGAGCAGAATGCCACTCGACAGGGCACCCAGGATGAAGTACTTGAGCGAAGCCTCGTTCGAGCGCCGCTCGTGTTTGAAGTACCCGGCCAGGATGTAGCTCGACAGGGCCATCAGCTCCAGCGATATCCAGATCGACAGGAGATTGATCCCACTGACCATCAGCATCATGCCGGTGGTGGCGAGCAGCAAGAGAGAGAAGTACTCACCTGCCCGATAGCCTCCCTCCTCGATGAACCGCGCCGACAGGAAAACCGTCACCGCGGTAGCAACCAGGAAGAGCACCTTCCAGTAGAGAGCGAAACCATCCAGCACGAACAGACCCGCCAGGATGGGCTCTCCCATTGTCGCCTGGCCCTGTGTCCAGACCACCAGGATCGTCGTGACGCCGAGGCCGACCAGGGTTGCCGCGGCCGCCAGGCGACTACCGAGTCCACGGCCCAGCGTTCCAGCGACCAGCAGGGCCATGCCGAAGACGGCCAGCACGATCTCTGGAAGAAGTAGCCAGAACTCCTGGGGATCTATGGGTGTCATCGAGCTAGTCCTCGCCCTCGGCGACCCGCTCTGTCTCGGCGGCGGGCTCGCTTCTGTCCGCCATTGCCGCTGCGTACTCGGGATCTACTTTCTGCACGATGTAATCGACCGGCTTCTCCATGATCTCGAAGAACGGCTTCGGATAGAGGCCGATCCAGAAACACAGAACGACAATCGGCACCAGGTAGGCGAGCTCTCGACCATTGAGGTCCTCGAGCCCCTTGTTCTCCTGGTTCTTGAGCGGCCCGAAGAAGACCCGCTGGTACATCCAGAGCATGTAGGCGGCCCCCAGCACGATTCCGATGACTGCCAGTAGGGCCCACCACCAGGTCCGGTTGAACGCTCCCACCAGAATGGTGAACTCCCCAATGAAGCCGTTCAGGGTCGGCAGACCGATCGAGGACAACGTGATGATCATGAAGATCGTCGCGAACAGCGGCATCTCGGATGAGATCCCGCCGTAGTCCGCGATCATCCGCGTGTGTCGCCGCTCGTAGATGACGCCGACCAGAAGGAAGAG
>JARFQS010000611.1 GCA_029287645.1 Thermoanaerobaculia bacterium
AGTTCGAGGCGATCGGCTACTCCTTCGAGGAAGGCGACTCGGAATTCCGCCTGCCAGCTGGTTTCAAGGATCTCGACGGCGATGGCCGGCTGGATCTGATCAGTATTACGTTGGAGTTCTCGCTCCTGAAGGCGCTCAGCATACTGGCGACTCAGAGGATCAGTATCGGCTTGGATTTTCATGTCTGGTGCCAGGACGCGGGTGGCCGCTTCGAGCCGGTCGAGGATCTCGATCTCTCGGGTCGTTTCCGGCTCAACCTGAGAAACCTCCAGATCGGCCAGCTCTCACAGTTCGCAGGTGATTTCGACGGTGACGGGCGTGTCGATTTCGTGCAGATCGGCAGGGGACGAAAGGTGACGATTCATCGTGGCGGGAGTGGATGTCGCTTTCCTGCCCAACCCGATGTGTCGATTCGCCTACGGGAAGAGCCAAAGGACCTGAGCCTGGTCCAGGTGAGAGATCTGGACGGAGACGGCCGAGCCGATCTGATGGTGACCCAGCCCGAGGGTCGACGGGAAATGGGTGTCACCCCCAGGGCGCGGCTGGATCTCTACCTGAGCGGAGATTCACCATGAGATGGCAGGGGCCTTACGTCGCCTTGCTACTGGCGCTGCCTGTCACGAGCTTGGCATCCGAAGCTCCTCCCGAGGCCGACCGGTCCGCAAACCTGCGATCGAGTGAAGCTCCCGGATTCAGCCTGATCGAGGCAGTCCTTCCGGGTCCCTTGGTCGAGGTCGAGCCCTTCCGGTCGCCGTCCGGCGATCGTTCCCTGATTCTGCTCGTCGAGGCGGGCGAAGACTCTGGGGCGCCACGCTTTGTCTATGAGCTTCGATTCGAGGACTCGGCACGTCTGAGTGATCTGCCTGTGGTCCTGCCACCGGAAGCGGATTCCATCGCCTCCGTAGATCTTTCAGGCGATGGGGCCCGTGAGCTGTTGGTAGGCGAGCCCGGCAGGATCTTCAGGCTTACCGGTGAAGGCAAGCTGGAGCTGGCAGTGGAGGGGCAGGATGTGAATCTGAAGGCCCGGGCGCGATTGGGACCCGGAGGCGCGACGCCAGACGACGATGATCTGATCCTGGGTTCAGTTGGCCGCGTCGAGCGATTTTCCTCCGAGGCTGGCGAAGGGCATCTGCGGAGAGTGGAGGCCTTCCGGATTCCTGTGGAAGCGAGGCTGCAAGGCGATTGGCTCCGGTTGTCCTCGTCCTTGGTGTCTGCCGTGCCTCGCCGAGACGCTTCTCGTCGGTACACGTATCTCGTCGGCCCGGAAGCAGTGGGAGACAGACGATTGCGCACCCTCGTCCTCGAAATCGATGGCGACCTCGACGGGTCGGTAGGGGAGCGCTGGTCTCAGCTGCCGTCTCCCGAGGCGGTGGAGGAGAGCCTGTACGCCTCACTGGACGGCGAGATCGTTCTGTTGGTGACCACCGTTCAAGCCGACAAGAGGGGCATATTCGAGAAAGAGAAGCTCCGCGTGTTGGGGTTGCTGGAAGACCGCAGTCGAGCTGGAGCGACGCCGATCTTGGAGCTCGTGTCGCGAACTCGCAACTGGTACCGCGCTGGCATGGGAGTGCACGACGTGAACGTCGACGGAAGCGACGATGTGGTTCTCGTGCAACCGAAGGGGCTGGGAGGAGGGAAGTTGGTCGTCGAGGCATTCATGGGAGCGGGATCCGGAGAGTTCGCCAAGCGGGCTCGGCGAACGAATCTGGAGGTGGAGACGGAGCTCTGGAGCTACGGAGAGGATCTGAACCTGGACGGCTATCCGGATCTGGTTCTTGTCGAGAATGGGATCCTATTCGTCTTCTTGGGTGTGGGTGACAGCGAGAGCGAGTTGGTGGTTCGTGAGAATCCGACGTGGAGAATTCCCATAGGTGAAATCGATGACCGTCTGAGAGTCCTCGATGTGCAGGGAGACGAGCGTCCCGAGATCCTGCTGTTCGAGAGAAGGGGGACCGACTTCGAACCTGACGAAGCAGAAGAAGGTGAGGAGCCCGATTCTCCTTCGGATGGGAAGGAGCGGAATGCGAGAGGTCGCCTCAGCCTGGTCACCTTGAGCGACCCGGGCCAAGAGTAAGTAGCCTGGTCAGCCAGTCATGCGAAGGCCCGCCGGGCGTTTCGGCTGACGGCGGTGAGCGACCCAGCCCACAGCAAGGAAGATGATCTCGACGAGGGCCAGCGCGATCATCCAATTCACTACCGTGGATTCGCCGAAGCCATAGGAGTGAAGGCCCGCGCTGAGCACGAAATTCACCCCGATGTAGGTCATCAATACCGTCCAGAAGGCCACGATGCTGAAGGCGGCGGTACCGAACGGTCCTATCAGTCGGTCGAACCGACCGTGCAGGATCGCCATGTAGGCCAGGAAGGCGATCAGCGACCAGACTTCCTTCGGGTCCCAGCCCCAGTACCTACCCCATGAGGACGCTGCCCAGATCGAGCCGGTGATAATCCCGGCTGCGAGCAGGATGGACCCCACGTGCATGTACCAGTAGAGGAGCTGATTGGTCCTGCGGACCAGATCCTCACGGCCCTTGGTGAAGATCTCGATGCCGATCTGCATGTGTGCGAGCAGGACGCCGACCGCGAAGACTGAATAGCTCACCATGGTGATCGGCACGTGGATCGCCAGCCAGGGTGTACCCGAAAGAACCGGCGGCATGGGATGGACGAATGGATCCATCGGTAGCAGATCGACCAGAATCATTGTCAAGGTGGAGACCATCGCTGCGTTGAGAACCACCAGCCGGTTGCGAATCGATCCCATCGCGACCAATGCGAAGAGCCCGACTCCCCAGGCCAGGAAAAGCATCGATTCATACATGTTGGAGGCAGGAATCCGTCCGGCGATCTGCCACCGCATGGCCAGTCCCCAGGTCATGACGGCGAAGCCCAGGAACAGGGCACCCACAGCAGTCCAATCCAGCCACGGGCGAGGCTTGATCCAGGCCAGCAGGGAGGCGATCGTGGCGATCAGCAGGACGAGCCAAGCGACCCTCGTGGGTCGGACGGTGTTGTAGGTAATCTCCCGCTGCATGGCCTTCTGCGAGGGGTAGCCGGGCAGGTTCGCTGCTCGCAATCGGTCCTCGATCGCCGCAAGGTCGGCGGTGCTCTCGATCCTCTCGGGCTGACTCCAATCCGCCTGAGGGTCGGACGGATCGGGTATCAATCTCAACGTTCGGCGTGTGGTGAACTGCTGCAGCCAGACCAGACGGCGTTCCACCTTGCGGGCCGCCTTCATCACGGGGTCGAGGGGTTCCTCGATCTCCGATCTGCGGCGAGCCTCCCGGATGAGCTCCATGAGCCTGGGAATCGACGCGAGCTCCTGGAACGAGGCATAGCGCGTTCCAGGCGGGAGGCCCAGCTCGGTGATGAGCTGTGGGCTCCCGATCTTGACGATGGGCTCATTGCTCCAGCGCTCTGGCTCGACGACCCAGCTGACGACCATGGACACCGGGTCGATCCCATTCCAAGTCCGCTGTCCGGTCACGTTCCAGACGCCCTCCCGGGCCACCGTATCCAACGGCATGACACGGCCATCGTGCTGCACGGGAAGAGCTCGAAGTGCGGATACCGTCTTCTCGTCAGGCAGGTCGACAAAGTCGGCCTCGGCCTGGAGGACAGCACCATTCGTACCGAGTCCGAGCACCAAGAGCAGAAGGGCGACTTTCAGGTCGGGACCGCCCGCCCGGATGTCTGGCGGAAGCCGGCTGTGTTGGTTCAACCGCGTGGTCAGGACGGTGATCATCCCTATCAGGAGGAGGATGTATCCGGCGAAGACGAGAGGCTGGCCAGGATCCTTGGAAACCGAGAGGACGGTCATCTCGCGACCTTCCTCCTGTCGGTAGCTGCTCTGGAAGAAGCGATAGCCTCCATAGGCCAGCTCGTGGTTCATCTCGATGTCGGCCGCGTACATCTGGCCGGCGGAAGGATCGCCGACCCTGACGCGGCTGCGAAACTGTGCCGGGCGCAGGGTGCCGGGATAGTAGTCGATCTCGAATGCGTCCAGATGCACCGTGAAGGGGAGAGGGTGCTCCACGAGTTCACCTGGTTGGCTCGCGTCGACAAAGACGGTGCTGGACTGACCCTCCCAGAGGGCGAGCTGACCTTATATCTTCATGAACTGGGTCATGCCGGCACCGAGCAGAATGATCACGATCGACGCGTGGGTGATCGCGAATCCGATGCGCTCCCTACCCCAGGGCCAGCGCTCGAAGAGCGAGCAGGCTATGTTGACCGCGAACAGAGCCAGAAGGACCTGGAACCAGGGTGCATAGTAGATACTCCGAGCCGCTTGCGTGCCCAGTCTCTGTCTCTTATACACATC
>JARFQS010000626.1 GCA_029287645.1 Thermoanaerobaculia bacterium
GGGCACCAAGGTAGGGGCTCCCACCGTCGAGGGTGCCGTCGTAACCGCCACCTTGATGGATGAGGTTCGCGGCCCCAAGATCAAGGTCTTCAAGATGAAGCGCCGCAAGGGCTACCGCCGCCTCGCCGGACATCGGCAGGATCTTCTGCGGGTGCGGATCGACAAGATCGAGGCCTCCAAGGGCAGCAAGGCCAAGGCCTCCAAGGCCGAAGAGGCCGAGACGAAGGAAGGTTGAAGGCTTATGGCACATAAAAAGGGACAGGGCTCGAGCCGTAACGGGCGCGACTCCAACGCGCAGCACCTCGGCGTCAAGCGATTCGGTGGCCAGGTGGTGACCGGTGGAACGATCATCGTTCGGCAGCGGGGCACGAAGTTCTTCCCGGGCCTCAATGTCGGTCGCGGCAAGGACGATACCTTGTTCGCCAAGGCCGACGGTGTGGTGCAGTTTCAGAACCGGGGCCGACGAGGCAAGTTCGTCAACGTCCTGCCCGCCGAGTAGGTGCAGCGCTCGGCGGCTGAAGCCGACCCCGGACCTGAGCGGTCGGCTCCCCAGCCTTGATTTTCCTAGACGAAGCCGTGATTCATGTCCGCGCCGGACGTGGAGGCAACGGCTGTTCCGCCTTTCGCCGGGAGAAGTTCGTCCCTCGGGGCGGTCCCTCGGGCGGCGATGGCGGTCACGGTGGCGCAGTCATCCTGGTCGGTGACGAAGGACTCAACACCCTCTACCACCTGCGCTTCCGCTCGATCTACCCGGCGGAGCGTGGGCGACATGGCGAGGGCTCCAACAAGACAGGGCGATCCGGCAAAGATCTCGAGATCAAGGTGCCGCCGGGAACCCAGGTCTTCGATCCAGAGGATTCGACTCTGGTCGGTGAGATTCTCGGCCATGGCGAGCGCCTGGTCGTGGCGGCCGGTGGTCGAGGCGGAAGGGGAAACGCCAGATTCGCGACGTCGACCAATCGGGCTCCCGAGAGAGCCGATCCGGGGGAGGAAGGCGTCGAGCGCCGGCTGCGGTTGGAGCTCAAGCTGCTGGCGGATGTGGGCGTCGTCGGCCTGCCCAACGCGGGCAAGTCGACCCTGATCAGTGTCATTTCGGCCGCCCGGCCTCGCATCGCTGACTATCCGTTTACTACCCTTGTGCCGCAGTTGGGAGTCGTGGCAGACGGCCCGACGGACGAGCCGTTCGTGGTTGCCGATCTACCAGGGTTGATCGAGGGAGCTTCGCAAGGGGCCGGCCTCGGACACCAGTTTCTGCGTCACGTGGAACGGTGCAGGGTGCTGCTGCATCTGGTCGATCTGGCCGCCGAAGAAGGCAGTGCCGAGGAGGACCTGTCGACCATCGAGCACGAGATGGAGGCCTTCGATCCAGGGCTCCTGAAGCGACCTCGCTGGATCGTGGGCACCAAGCTGGACTCCGCTCGGGAGGAGAGACGGGAGAGCCTGAGAGCAGCGGCGGCTGAACGCGGTCTCCGGTTTTTGGAGATAAGCTCGGTGAGTCAGGAGGGGGTGAGAGACCTGGTGAACGGGCTGCGTCGGCTGCTGGCTGAGGTCGTGGACAAATGAAGATCGGTCTTTTCGGCGGCACCTTCGATCCAATCCACTTCGGCCACATTCTGCCGGTGAAGGAAGCCCGTGCCCAGCTCGGACTCGACCGCGTCATCTACCTACCCACTGCGATTCCGCCTCACAAGCCCGGGGGACAGGTCGCTCCGCCGCATGCCCGCTGGACGATGGTTGAGATGGCCCTGCTGGGTGAACCGGGGTTTGTCGCCGATCCGTTCGAGCTGACGCCTCACCGAGAGGCATTCACGGTCGATTCGGTGGAGCACTTTCGGACCACGCTGCCGAATACCGACCTGTACCTGATCATCGGTTGCGACAGCTTCGCGGAGCTTCACACCTGGCAGCGGTGGCAAGATCTGGTGTCCATGGTCAAGCTCGCGGTTCTGGTCCGCCCCGACTGGCGCCCTGGCGCCCTGGAGGCTCAGCTGACCCCTGATGTGGCTGCATTGATAGGCACCGACAAGGTGTGCTTCGTCGCGAATCAGCCGGTGTCGGTCTCGGCCACCGACTTACGGAGGCTACTGGCCAAAGGAGCTCGGCCCCCCGAGGGTTGGCTTCCAGGTTTGGTGCTAGAGTACATCCGGAAGTACGACCTCTATCGATGACGACCCCGACTTCCAGTCCTCCGGATATCGCCGCTCGGTGCCGGGAGGCGGTGGCGGCTGCCGAGGGCCTCAAGGCGAGTCGACTCCGTGTGTTGGAGCTCTCCGAGATCAGCTCGCTGGCCGACTATTTCCTGGTGTGCAGCGGCAATAGTGCCCGACAGGTCCAGGCGATTGCAGATGCCGTGGTCGAGCGACTTCGAGGGGAGCGCATCCGACCCCACCATGTCGAGGGTCATCAAGCGGGTCGCTGGGTGCTGTTGGACTTCGGCGATTTCGTCGTCCATGTCTTCGATGAAGAGACCCGGTCCTTCTACGCCCTCGAGAAGCTGTGGGCCGATGCCCCCGATGTGACGGACGAGTTCACTCAGTGACCAGCACATCGCCCGTATCCGAGCTCTTCTCACATTCCCCTTCCCTGGAGCAGCAGATCCGGGGTGCCGAGCGAGCGGCTCGGACGGACGTGCCAGTGCTCATTCTCGGGGAGCCGGGAACGGGCCGTTCAGCTGTCGCCAGGGCGATCCATGCCACCAGTCTCCGCTCTGCCGGTCCGCTGGTCGAGGTGGATATCAGCGCGATTCCCAGCTCGCTTTTCGAGAGTGAACTTTTCGGGTACCGCCCCGGCGCCTTCACGGGAGCGGAGTCGTCCCTCGCCGGCCGCGTGGCCACCGCGGAAGGTGGGACTCTGCTGTTGGACCACGTAGAGGACATCCCGGTGGCGGCCCAGCCCAAGCTACTGCGATTGTTGGCAGAGAGTGCCTACGCTCCGCTGGGCGGAGCGGAGCTCAGCGCCAATGTGCGATTCCTGGGCATAGGCTCGGAGGACCTCCCCTCGAGAGTCTCCAGCGGGGCTTTTCGGTCGGACCTCTTCTACCGCATGGAAGTCGTGACGCTGCGGCTGCTCCCGTTGAGGGAGCGGCGGGAGGACTTCGCCACATTGATCGACTTCTTCCTGCGCGACCTGGGAGAGCGTTTCGGCATCACCCATCTGGAGCTCGCCGCGAGTGCTCGAGAGTGGATGGAAGAGTACGCCTTCCCGGGCAACCTTCGCGAGCTGCGCAATGTCCTCGAGCGAGCCCTGATCCTCCAAGGAGGTGGTCCGTTGGACCCGCCCTGTCCGGATCGTCGGAGCGGCCCGCCCGAATCTCTGGAGGCTGTCGAGCGCAGGCAGATCCTGCGCGCCCTGGCTTACACTCGCGGGCATCAGGGCCGAGCCGCCGAGCTACTCGGCATCAGTCGCAAGACCCTCTGGGAGAAGCGCCGGCGTTACGGAATTCCCTGAGAGCCGAGGAGGTCGGGTGGTGTTGGCGACCGCCTCCGGTCCTGGGTCTTGAGCCCTTGATCGTCTCCTCGTGGAGGTCCGTCCGGGTGGCTCGCCTGGGGGACGGCGTCGGCAATGTAGGGGAGCCCCTTGCGGGCTCCCGTGGAGGGGTCAAGCACCTCCCCTACATCCAGGGCAGGCCGCCACCTTGTCACGTTCATCGCGCCGGATCTTCCGTGCTCTTCGACGGTCCCTGCGCTGCGCTCGACGTGGCACCCCCTGACGAACCACCCGAACGAACCTCGGGCACCGGTGAGGGCACTGAGGCCTTGAGGCAGTGGGGCAACAGGGCGTAGGGGCTTAAGGGCTTAGGGGAAACAGCTCAGCGGGGAACCTACAGCGGCGTTAAGGGTTCGGCGTGGGGACCTCCATGGGGGTTCTTGCAGCGGAAGGGAGGATAGCCCCCTGGGGGCCCCACGTCGGACCCTCGCACGATCTCCTCTTGGCCCAGAAACCGAGCCCAGGACCCAGGTCCCGAGCTCCAGGGCGGTAGAGCAGGTGGCGTCGGACGCCTCACGGACAGAGCAGGCC
>JARFQS010000634.1 GCA_029287645.1 Thermoanaerobaculia bacterium
GGCCAGGAGGTGTCGACCGCATTGCCCGCCAACCGTGAGCCGGATACCGTCAGCCAGGCTCTGGGTTGGCTCCGCCTGCGGGAGACGTCCGACAACCTGCAGGCCACACTGCGAAGCTCGTTTCTCGAGAAACTGGAACTGGAGAGCAGTGCCACGGCCTCGCCGCAGCCCGCAGCCATCGCCGAATTGGCACAGAACTCACTGGCGGACGAGGCCGAGCTGCTGAGACGATTTCGCGAGCAGCTGCTCATCTGGGCGGTATCTCATGCGACGCTCGGGCCCAAGGCCCTGTTCCTGATCGGCAGCGGCTTCGACGAGGAGCCGACGGACTTCTATCGCTCGGCACTGATCGAGGCGGGTTGGCCTCGAATCGCCGAGGGCCTCACCCCGATCGACGCTGGGCTCTCGGTAGCCGAGTTGGCACAGGTTCTGTCCGTCTATGGCTGGACAGTGTTGCCCTACACATCGGCCCAACGGGGTGACGCACTGCTCGAAGAGACCGAAGCCGAGATGACTGCTCGCAAGGAAGAGGAGATGACCGACGTCGTCTTCCAGGATGGCGAGATCGTCGACAAGACCACCATCGGCTTCGATCCCACGGAGGTGCTGAAGCGTCGCCGCGAACGTCGGCGGGAGGCAGCCCAGGCGCCGGTACTCTTGAACCCGGAGGGGCCCTATCGAATCCTGGCCGACAGCACCGGTGGCGAGCTGTTGCGAGGCAAGTTCCAGCTGTCGGATCTGCTGGTTCGGCTGGCGCAGCGCCGGCGAGTCCGTATTGCCGCCCCAGCCACTGCGGATGCCGGCGTGGGCGAGCTGGTCACCAGCGTCGACATCGGCTCGGAGGGGGAGATACCGCTGCCCGCGCTGTTGCGCTCGCGACGATGGATCGCCCAGAGCACTCCGCAGGCGGTATCGACCGTTCGGGCCCGTGGTGTCCTGTCCGAGCAGCTCGACGAGGGTGACCTCGAGATCTCGGCCGCTCTGCAGGCCGCCGCAGAGCGCGACGAAGAGGCCCGACTGGTCGTCAAGCGGGATGCCTACCTCGAGCCGGGGGAGACCTCGGGACCCTTGCGGGTGACCGTGGCCGTGGGCCATGAGGATGGCGAGATCGAGATCTCACACCGGATCGAAAGCGGCTGGGAGATGTTGCCGGCAGGGGATCCGGATGCCGATCCTTCCCTGAATCTGCCCCTGCCGGAGGTGCCGGAGGGGGTGGTCGTGGTTCTCATCGAGGAGCTGGACAGTGGCCAATGGGGTGGCACGTTCGCCTCCTTTCTGGAGTCTTCGGGATCGACGGTCGTGCGGGGAGGTCTCGACACGATGCTGCTACCGGCGCCTCAGGTCGTCCACCTGATGGCTCCGGCCCAGGGCTTTGCCATGGGACCCACCCAGTTCGAGACCGTCATCTCCGAGCCCGATGTGGCGCAGGTCGATTTCTATCTCGACAACCAGAGAGAGGCCGTGGCGCGGACTGCGCCCTTCAAGGCCACTCTGGATCTCGGGGCGCTTCCTCAACCCAGGCGTGTCGAGGTCGTTGCGCTGGACGGCAGCGGCCAGGAGATGGGCAGGGACTACCTGATCGTCAACGAGGGATCCGGGGTGTTCGGCGTGCGTATTGTCGAACCGGAGACCACGACTGAGGATGGCAAGCCCAGGCGGTTGGTGGGTCCGGTCGATGTCAAGGCGGAAGTCGAGCCCCGCCGCGGTGAGGGCATCGACCGCGTCGAGTTCTGGTGGAACGAGACTCTGGTGGCGACGCGCTACGCCCGTCCCTTCCGCCAACGGGTCGTCATCCCCGAAGACGACCCCAGCGGCTTCCTCCGGGTCGTCGCATATCTCGACGACGGAAACAGCTCCGAGGATCTGATCCTGGTCAACAGCTCCGGACCCAGCGAGAGATTGCAGGTCAACCTGATGGAGCTCTACGTCGTGGTTACCGATCGACACGGACGTCCGGTCAAAGGGCTCGAGCGCGACATCTTTCGGGTTGAAGAGGAGGGCGATGTGCAGGAGATCGCGACCTTCAGCGATGCCGGCGATCTGCCTCTGACGGTCGGCATGGTCATCGACTCCTCGGCATCGATGTTCGTCAAGCTTCCGGACGTGCAGTTCGCGGCTTCGGAATACCTGCGCGGACTGGCCACCCGGCGGGATCGGGCCTTCGTCGTCGGGTTCGGCGACGAGCCCGAGCTGACGCGTTCGACGACGTCGGATCTGCCGGAGATCATTCGTTCCCTCGACAAGCTGCGACCCGATGGTCAGACAGCGATCTGGAAGGCGATTGTCTACTCGCTCGTTCAGCTCCAGGGCGTACCGGGCAAGAAGGCGCTGATCGTCTACACCGATGGCGCCGACGAGGACCCCGACTTCTCGTTCCGTACGGCGCTGAAGTTCGCCCGCAAGGTCGGCGTGCCGATCTACGTCGTGCTGTCCAACAACGAGATCCGGCGCACCGAGGGCAAGGGGCTGCAGGTCAAGGGCTTTCTGGACCGCCTGGAGACCCTGACGGAATCGGTCGGCGGCAAGATCTACATGGCGCGGGTGGGCGAAGATCTGGAAACCGTCTACCAGGAGATCGACGAGGAGCTGCGGAGCCAGTACGTTCTGGGGTATTACTCGCAGGATCTGGGCGGACGGGAGTGGCGCAGTGTCGAAGTCGATGTCGAAAAGGCTGGCCACAAGGCGAGGAC
>JARFQS010000004.1 GCA_029287645.1 Thermoanaerobaculia bacterium
ACCTATCTCGCCTTCATCAATCGCATGTTGGTCTTCTTCAACATGATCCCGGCCTTTCCTCTCGATGGAGGCAGAGTCCTGAGATCGGCGCTTTGGCAGTGGAAGGGGGACCTGCCCTGGGCCACCTCCATCACCTCTCGCATCGGGAGTGGCTTCGGGATCGCACTCATCGTCCTCGGGGGATTCTCGATCTTCGTCGGTCGCAGTGGCATCAGTGGGATGTGGTACATCCTGATCGGCATGTTCCTGCGCAATGCCGCTCGCATGTCCTACAAGCAGGTTCTCATGCGCAACGCCTTGGAGGGCCAGTCCGTGCGACGCTTCCTGCGGCCCGAGTTGCTGGCTGCGCCAGCCTCGATGTCGGTGGCCGAGCTCGTAGAACGGTACTTCAACCGGTACCCGCTACAGACGCTCCCGATCGTCGAGGGTCCGCGCCTCCTTGGCTGTGTGTCGATGGCTCGGATTCAGGAGCTCTCCCCCGACGAGTGGGGCAGGCTGACGGCGGCGGCAATCTCAGGCCCGTGTCCACCGCAAGACCTCGTCACTCCGGAAAGCGATGCAATGGAGGCTCTGACCCGTATGGGACGCTCCAAGAGCGCCTATCTGATGGTGGTCGAAGAAGACCGTCTTCTGGGCATCGTAGCGGCGCAAGATCTGTTCCATTTCCTGTCCTCGAAACCCGAGTCGCGGGCACCCGGAATTGCTTGACACCTCCCGGATCCCGGGATACCCTGCCGGCCAGCCAACATAGCGAGCAAGATCACCTCGAAAGTTCGACCAGGGAGGCCAGAGAGTGAGCGTAGAGGGACACTCACGAGAACAATGGGGCACAAGAATCGGCCTCGTCCTGGCCATGGCTGGCAACGCCGTGGGCCTGGGCAATTTCCTACGCTTCCCCGTCCAAGCCGCCCAGAATGGGGGCGGGACCTTCATGATCCCGTACTTCATCTCCTTTCTGTTGCTGGGCATTCCCATGATGTGGATCGAGTGGGGCATCGGCCGCTACGGTGGTACCCATGGGCACGGATCGGTGCCAGGCATGTTCGACGTGCTCACCGATCGCAAGAAGAAGTGGGCCAAGTACCTGGGAATCCTGGGCGTGGTCATGCCCCTGGTGGTGTTCATCTACTACACCTACGTGGTCTCGTGGATGATGGGCTTCAGCTTCTTCAGCCTTACCGGGGACTTTTTCGGGCTCGACAATGTAGACGCGATGCGGGACTACCTGTACTCCTTCCAGAACATCACCGAGTCCTCCTCGCACAGCGGGTGGGTCACGATGTTGTTCTTCCTGATCACGATCAGTTTTCTCGGCTGGATTCTGGCGCGCGGAATCAGCGCCGGCATCGAGAAGCTGGCGCTGATCGGCATGCCGATCCTCTTTCTGTTCGCCTTTCTGCTGCTGGCGCGAGTGCTGACTCTGCCTCCGGTGGAGGCCTCGCCTGCCGACGGACTGAATTTCATCTGGAACCCCGACTGGAAGAGCCTCGCCAACGCCAAGGTGTGGCTCGCGGCGGCCGGACAGATGTTCTTCACGCTCTCGGTGGGCATGGGAAGCATCCAAACCTACGCTTCCTATCTTCGCAAGAAGGATGACGTCGCCCTGACCGGGCTTTCGACGGCTTCGACCAACGAGTTCGCCGAGGTCGTGCTCGGCGGCACCATCGCCATTCCGGCCGCGGTCGTCTTCTTCGGGGTGGCCGGCGCTACCGCGATCGCCAATCGAGGCTCGTACGACCTGGGCATCGTCGCCATGGGCGTCGTCTTTCAGGGGCTCCCGGGGCCCCAGATCCTGGGTCAGGCAGCTGCGTTCCTATGGTTCTTCCTGCTATTCATCGCCGGCGTGACGTCTTGTGTGGCGCTGGCGAGCCCGACGATTGCCTTTCTGCAGGAGGAGATCGGACTGACGCGGCGCAACGCGGCCAGGACGGTCGCTGGTCTCGGTCTTCTGCTCGGCCTGTTTCATGTCGTCTTCTATCAGCGGGGAGTGCTGGACGAGTGGGATTACTGGGCCGGCACCTTCGGATTGGTGGTATTCGCCACCATCGAGATCATCCTGTTCTCCTTCGTCTTCGGAATCGATCGGGGTTGGGACGAGTTGCACCAGGGAGCCGACATCAAGATCCCCCGAATCTACAAACCGATCATGAAGTGGGTGACGCCGCTTTTCCTCGTCACCCTGCTGTCCTGGTGGACGGTGACCGAGGCCTATCCGAACATCCTGATGAAGGGCGTCGCCGACCCCGCCAACATCCCGTACCTCTGGCTCGCCCGAATACTGATGATCGCCCTTGTTGTGACCGGCGCCATCCTGATTCGGCGGTCTTGGGTTCACAGGACCATGGATTCGTAGCTGTCAGGGACGGCCTACAAGAGTCGGGAGCACTGCATGACGCCATTCGCTCTGTTCTTCATGTTCACCAGCATGGCCTGCGTTACGACGTTGGCCGGCTGGTGCCTCTACCGCATCCTCACCACACCTGCCAAGCCGGACGACGAGGACTGACCTCGAGCACCGGTCGGCAACTGGAGCTTCGACCATGAAGAAGACAGCAGCTGTAGCGACATTCCTGGCCCTCGTCACAATCCTGGTGGGCGGCTGCGGAGGTGGGGGTGCCGAGCCACCGGAGTCCGACGTCCCGCCCAGGTCCTACGAGATGCGCGGCATGGTCCGCCAGATCTCCCCGGCCGACGCCGAAGAGCGGCAGATCTGGATCCACCACGAGGCCATCCCCGAGTTCGTGGACATCCGTGGCAACGCAGCACCCATGGATGCCATGACCATGCCTTTCCATCTCACGGAATCCGTCGATCTGTCGGAGGTCGAGCCGGGTGACAAGGTGAGTTTCCGCCTCGACGTGGACTGGGGTGCCTCGGTTCCGGCCCGTATCGGAAGTCTCGAGGTACTCGTGCCCGGCACTCCTCTCACCTTCGAAGAGAGCGAAACCGAGCCGGTGACCGAAGAACCGGCTGAAGACGCCGCGGATCACGGCGACCACTGATCGCCCGTCCCCACAATCCCCGTCTGGATGGCTCCTCGCCTCAGCCTTCCGAGGCGAGGCTATCGAGGAACACCTGGCAACGAGACCTGAACTCGTCGGTCCACTCGTGACCGCCGGAGAAGCGCGCCACTTCGGTCTCCCAACCGAGCTCATCGAGCAGCTGCAGATCCGCCTCGAGCTTCGATTCGTCATACCACTCGTCCGAGAGTCCCCGACCGATCAGCACTCGCGGCTTCCTGGCCAGATCCCTGCCGGCCAGCTCTGGCGGGACATCGCCGCCGAGCGCCACAACGCCTCGACAGGGGCGCATGACACCAGCGGCTGCGCGGTAAGCCATGGCGGTCCCCTGTGAGAACCCGAGATAGACGAGAGGTCCTGCCTTCGTCCCATCCTCTACAACTCGCCCGACGACATCGCTCACGAACGTGATGTTGTCCGCGATGGCCAGCTCCCTGTCCTGGCGAGTCATCCAGCTGGCCACGACCTCCTGCGAACGGGTGTTGTAGAAGCGGGACAGGCCCTGGATTGACACCACGGTCCAGGCC
>JARFQS010000085.1 GCA_029287645.1 Thermoanaerobaculia bacterium
GACCGCTGGCGCTCTCGATAGGAACCTCCGTACCCGATCGTCGAGCTGCATCCGGATGTAGGGGAGGGCCTTGCGCCCTCCCGCGGGCGGGGGCAAGCCCCGCCCCTACAATTCCCCAAGCCCCAGGACCCCAAGGCCGGCCTCCTTCCGGGCTGGCTGAAGCAGATACAATCTGCCCATGCTCCGTTCGCAGAAGCGCCTGCTCGCGTTGATGGGATCGCTGGTCCTGCTGGTCGTGGTCTGCGCGCTGATCTACATGATCGGCATGAGCCGGCTCGAAGGCGAGACGCGCGGCTTCTGGAGGAGCCTGGAGTTCGTGGCCGAGACCCTTTCGACCACCGGATACGGCGCGGATGAGACCTGGTCGAGTCCGATCATGGTCCTGTTCGTGATCCTGCTCCAGTTCATCGGGGTCTTCCTCATCTTCATGATCTTCCCGGTCTATCTCATCCCCTACCTGGAGGAGCGTTTCGAGGTCCGGCTTCCGAAGGAGGCCGGGTCCGTGAGCGATCACGTCTTGATTTATCGGTTCGGTCCGGCCGTTTCGACTCTGGTGGACCAGTTGAAGCTCGCCTCGATCCCGACCGTGATCGTCGAAGAGGACGAAGCGACGGCTCGACGCCTCATCGAGGATGGGCATTCGGTGGTCGCGGGCAGCCTCGAAGACGGTGTCCTGAGCCGGGTCGGCCTGGAGCGGGCCAGGTCCTTGATCGCCAACAGCACCGACGACGAAGATGCCGCGGTCATTCTCGCCGCCCGTCAATCGGGCTTCGAGGGCGAGGCGCTGGCTCTGGTCGAGGATCCGTTTCATCGCAAACCGATCATGCTGGCCGGTGCCACCGCGACCTACACTCCGCGTCACGTGCTGGGTGCCGCGTTGGCGGCTCGAGCCAGTCAACGGGTCAGTCCCACCGTGGCCGATGCGCAGCAGGTGGGGCCGAAGCTCAAGGTCAGCGAGGTGAGGATCCCAAGGGGAAGCAGCCTGGCTGGGCAGACTCTCGTCGAGGCGGGGATCGGGCAGCGGACCGGAATCTCGGTCATCGGTCAGTGGGTAGGGGGTCGCCTGGTGGCGCCTCCGACCGCCAACATGCGGCTGGAGCCGGACGGCATCCTGATCCTGGTGGGCAGTCCCTCGAGCGTGAAGAGGTTCGAGGAGCTCTGTGACGAGGCCAAGCCGCTACGCCGTCATGGGCCGGTGGTCGTGGGCGGATTCGGCGAGGTGGGTGGCAAGGTGGTCGAGCTGCTGACCGATGTAGGTGAAGAGGTCGTCGTCATCGATCGTCACGAGAGGGAAGGTGTCAAGGTGGTCGGCGACGTTCTGGATCCCAGGGTTCTGGAGCAGGCGGGCCTCGAGGCGGCGAAGGCGGTGATCCTGGCCGTCGACACCGACAGCGCCACGATGTTCGCGACGGTCATCGTCAAAGACCTCGCACCACATGTCCCCGTGATCGCCAGGGTGAACCGCGCCGAGAACGTGGAGCGCATTCACCGGGCGGGTGCCGACTTCGCGCTCTCCATCAGCCAGGTTTCTGGACAGATCCTGGCCAGGAGGCTGCTCGGGGAGGAAGCGGTTTCTGTCGACCCGCAACTCAAGGTCCTGAAAGTCGGTCCGAAGGGACTGACGGGGAGTCACCCTGCGCAGCTGGAGATCCGACAGAAGACGGGCTGCTCGGTGGTGGCGGTCGAGCGGAATGACGCTCTGGTCATGGAATTCGGGCCCGATTTCGAGTTCCAGCCCGACGACGTCGTCTACGTCTGCGGCAGCAGCGACGCTACCCGCGCTTTCCTGGAAATGTACCCTCAGACTTAGGCTGCGCTCAGGTCTGAGCCCGCAGTCGCTCGATGTCCCTCTCGCACCGTGCCTCGACCCGGCGCCGCTCGGCGGCGTACTCTTCTTCGGCTTTGGCTCGTTCGGAGGGGTCCTCGATTCTCGCCAGGTTGTCGCGATGCAGGATCTCGAGCTCGGCCAGCTTGGCTTCGCACTGATTGCGCAGATCTGCGATCTTGGCTCGCAACTCGGAGCTGAAGGCCTCATCGCGAGGCTTCTCGATCCCCTGCTGCTCGAGCCGCTCGAGAGCCAGGTCGTAGGCCGACTTCATGCCGGTGGTCTTGTCGTCCTTGGCCACGCTTCGAGCCTATCAAAGGGCCGCGACCCTTCACCCGGATCGAGTGATTTGCTATAAATCTCCGACTGAGAACAGGTCGGTCCTGGCCTGTCGGCTCATTTTCCGCCATCGAACAGCGGGGGACAAGAAACCTCATCGGTAGGAGGCAAACGAAGGATGATTGATGCGCAAGGCCTGACTCGACGGTATGGCGAGTTCACCGCCGTCGACGGGATCTCGTTCACAGTGGACGAAGGAGAGATCGTGGGCATGCTCGGCCCGAACGGCGCCGGCAAAACCACGACGCTGCGAATGATCACGGGATTCCTTCCCCCGACGGATGGTCACTTGACGGTCGGAGGCAAGAATCTGTTCACTGACCCGGTAGCGGCGCGGCGCGAGGTCGGGTACCTGCCCGAGAACGTAGCTCTCTACCCGGAAATGCGGGTTTCGGAGTACCTACGCTATCGGGCGATGCTGGAAGGATTACCTCGTGGCCAAGCCAAGCCGAGAATCTCGGAGACGGTACGGAGCTGTTTTCTCGAAGACGTCGAGAACCAGATCATCGGCACCCTCTCCAAGGGCTACCGACAGCGGGTGGGCCTGGCGGCGGCGATTCTGCATCACCCGAGTGTCCTGGTCCTCGACGAGCCGACCGTCGGTCTCGACCCCAAACAGATCATCGCCATCCGCGAGCTGATTCGCGAGCTGGGGCACAAGCAGACCCTGCTCCTGTCGAGTCACATCCTGCCGGAGGTCGAGCTGCTCTGCGATCGGGTGATCATCATCGACCGCGGACGTATCGTTGCCGAGGGCTCCCCACAGGATCTCCAGGAGAGCTGGCTAGGGAACACGATCTTGAGGGTGGAGCTGAAGGACGGCCCCGGGGAGGCGCCGGAGGTCCTCGGGAGGCTCCCAGGTGTAGTTGCAGTCGAGACTCTGGCCGGTGAAGCAGGGTTCTATCGACTCGAGTGCACCCAGAGCGCCGACCCGAGGCAAGCGGTCTTCGAGGCCGCCAAAGAGAGGGGTTGGATCCTGTTGGAGCTGGCGCGCGAACAGGCCTCGCTCGAGGACATCTTCGTGCGGCTCACCACCCAGGAACCAGGTGCTGGCTCCGAGCTGGGTGAGGTGTTCAGTGCGCCCAGAGAGGAGGAACCGTCATGAAGGGCATGCTCTCCGTGATGGCTCGGGAGCTCCGGGCCTTCTTCTTCTCACCACTGGCCTACATCGTTGCGGCCCTGCTGCTGGTCGTCAATGGCCTCGTCTTCTGGCTCATCGTCAGCTACCTGAACGACCCCCGAGCAGGGTTCGGC
>JARFQS010000093.1 GCA_029287645.1 Thermoanaerobaculia bacterium
GAGTCAGGGTCGACTATCAGTGGATCATCGCCGGACTCGTCATCGGTGGGTTGATCGGTGGTATCGCTGCGATCAAGGTCGAGATGACCGCAATGCCCGAGATGGTCGCGCTGTTCAACGGCTTCGGAGGCGGAGCATCCGCTCTGGTGGCGCTATCCATCGTGTGGAAGGAGATCGTCGAACCCGCCTACACCGGCTCGGCAGCCGATGCGCTGGGAGGCGCTTCCGCCATCACGGCCTTCCTATCGATCCTCATCGGTTCGGTCACTCTCACCGGTAGCTTCGTGGCCTTCCTGAAGCTCAGCGGCAAGATCGGCGGGCAGCCCACGTTGCTGCCGGCACGGCACGCCATCAACAGCCTGTTCTTCCTGGGCTGCCTGGCAGCCGGCATCTACATCGCGTTCTTCAGCAGCGATCCTTCGACCATGGTCACAGGCGCTCTGGTAGCTACGGTGATCAGCCTCATTCTGGGCGTTCTGTTGGTGATCCCGATCGGCGGCGCGGACATGCCGGTGATCATCTCCTTCTTGAACTCACTTTCCGGCCTCGCTGCCGCCATGACCGGCTTCGTGCTGAGCAACAACGTGCTCATTATCAGTGGTGCCCTGGTCGGTGCCTCGGGTCTCATCCTGACGCAGATCATGTGTGTAGCCATGAACAGAACGCTCGGCAACGTCCTGTTCTCCGGCTTTGGCCAGGAGGGTGGCTCTGCGGACGCAGGAGAGTACGGCACCGTGCGCTCCTACAGCCCCGAAGAGGCCGCTATGGTCCTCGAGACTGTCGAGTCGCTCGTCATCGTGCCGGGGTACGGCCTCGCCGTCGCCCAGGCGCAGCACACCGTCAAAGAGCTCGCAGATCTCCTGCAGAAGCGCGGCGTCAAGGTCTCCTATGCGATTCATCCGGTCGCGGGCAGGATGCCCGGCCACATGAACGTGCTCCTAGCGGAGGCTGATGTGCCGTACGAGCAGTTGATCGAAATGGACACCATCAATCCGGAGTTCAAGCAGACCGACGCCGTGCTAGTCGTCGGCGCCAACGATGTGGTCAATCCTGCGGCAGAGAAGGATCCGACGAGCCCCATCGCTGGCATGCCTGTCCTTCAGGTGTGGGAAGCGCAAACGGTCATGATGATCAAGCGCTCCCTGAGCCCCGGCTTCGCCGGTATCAAGAACGAGCTCTTCGAGTACGAGAACAACATGATGATCTTCGGAGACGCGAAGAAAGTCTTGCAGGAGATCGTCAGTGAGGTCAAAGGCCTGATCGCAGCGGCCTGATCTCCAATCTCGGCCTTCGAAGTCCCCAGGCCGAACCCGCTTACGCTCTTACGGGGCACCCTCGGATTTGCCGGGGGTGCCCCGTCGGCGTAGAATCTCACGGTATTCGATCAGTAGAGGTTCCGATCCCCGAGGCAGCATGGCAAAGGGAGGGTCCCTCCCTCTGCGCCTGCTCGGGAAGTACCGGGGCAAGACCCGATGGGCGAGCAGCAAGTCAAGAACCCTTTCGACGCCGAGCAGCTCAGGCTGTTCAGCCGCAAGCTGCTGACCGACCTGAGGGCACTCGAGACCATGCTCGAGGAGGGGGTCTTCGAGACCGAGGTCCGTCGTATCGGGGCGGAACAGGAGATGTTCCTCGTCGACCGTGACTGGCGCCCTGCCCGGGTCGCCACCGAGCTTCTCGAGAGCATCGACGACCCCCACTTCACGACCGAGCTCGGTCGCTTCAACATGGAGTGCAACCTCGACCCGATCACTCTGGGTGGGACCTCTCTTCGAGAGATGGAGCGGCAGCTGACCGTTCTGCTGCACAAGGCCCGTCTGGCAGCTGACGAGATGGATGTCGAGGTGGTCCTGTGCGGCATTCTTCCCACCCTGGACAAGGCAGATCTCAGCCTCCAGAACATGACGCCGCGACCCAGGTACTTCGCCCTCAACGAGGCGATGACCCAGTTGCGCGGCGGGCGCTACCACCTGCACCTCAAGGGCCGAGACGAGATCAACGTGACGCATGACAACGTCATGCTGGAGTCCTGCAATACGAGCTTCCAGGTTCATGTCCAGGTGAAGCCCGAGAACTTCGCTCGCATCTACAACACCGCTCAGGCGGTCGCTGCGCCGGTCCTTGCGGCGACCACGAACTCACCCATGCTGTTCGGGCGGCAGCTCTGGCGAGAGACGAGAATCGCCTTGTTCCAGCAGTCGATCGATACCCGTTCCCCTGGAGGCCATCTCAGGACACAGAGTCCGCGGGTGAGCTTTGGACGACGTTGGGTGGCCGAATCTGTCGTCGAGATCTTCAAAGAGGATATCTCGCGATTCCGAGTCCTCATGAGCACCGATGTGGACGAGGATCCCTTCGAGGCCTTGGATCGCGGAGACGCGCCTCGGCTCCAAGCACTTCGTCTCCACAACGGCACCATCTACCGATGGAATCGGCCCTGCTACGGGATCTCGAACAACAAGGCGCACCTGCGCATCGAGAACAGGATTCTGCCGGCCGGTCCGACGCCACTCGACGAAGTAGCTAACGCCGCCTTCTGGTTCGGACTGCTGAACGGAGTCTCCACCCTCTATCCGGATGTAACCGACGTCATGGAATTCGAAGTCGCCAGGGAGAACTTCGTGGCGGCGGCTCGCCTCGGGCTGGGTGCACATCTGAGCTGGCCGGGTAGGGGGAACATTCCGGCTCAACAGCTTCTACTGGTGGAGCTACTGCCCGTGGCGCGCCAGGGCCTCGAGGAGCTCGACACCGACTCCGCGGACATCGACCGATACCTGGGGGTCATCGAGGAGAGAATTCGCAGCCTGCGGACCGGCTCTCAGTGGCAGGTGGACTCCTACGACAGCATGAAGTGCGACGGCTCGCAGGCCGAGTGCCTCACAGCGATCGTCGCGGCGACGGTCCATCGCCAACGCACCGAGCAACCGGTACACACCTGGGAGCTCGCCTCCCTCGAGGAGGCCGGCGACGGCAAGAAGCACCACTTGCGGGTCGCGCAGTTGATGACCACCGATCTGTTTACCGTCAATCAAGACGAGTTGGTGGACATCGTCGCCTGCGTCATGAATTGGCATCACATTCGCCATGTGCCGGTCGAGGACAACCTCCACCGACTCGTCGGCCTGGTCACGCACCGCTCGTTGTTGAGGCTCCTGGCCGACAATGCGACCGGAGAGGAGCATCGCCCGGTTCCGGTGAGCGAAATCATGACCACGCAACTGGTGACCGCCAGCCCCACGATGTCCACGCTCGAAGCGATCCGGCTGATGCGCGAGAGCAGGGTCAGTTGCCTCCCGGTGGTCGACAAGAAGAAGCGGCTGGTGGGAATCGTCACCGAGAGGGACTTCATGTCCATCGCCGGCCAGCTCCTCGAGGCCTATCTGAGCTAGCCGCACTTTCGTCAAGGCACTTCGCGCACCGGTTGCCGATCGAGTAGATATCCTGAAGAATCGGCGAGTACGGTACCCCGATGACCTTTCGAGAGGCCAAGACCATGAACCGATTCGTTGCGATCAGATGGACGCTCTTCGTTCTCTCGGTGACCATCGTAGGAACGGCCTGCCGGGCTCCGGAGCCGACCCCCACCGGCCCGGCGCGGGTCGAGAATCCCGATCTCGGCATCGCCATCGCCGCCTTGCCGGAACCCTTCGAAGTCGTGGCCAACCAAGGCGCTGAGCTTCGATTGACGGCTCCAGGAGCCAATGGCGACGGCAGCCTCGAGATCGAAGTGGGTCCCGACGAGTCCGCAGCCATCAACTTGCCTGCGGAAGCCAAAGCGACCCAGGAGCAATTCGAGTCGATGCCCAACGGCGAGTACTTCGGCAACCTCGAGATGGTGGCACCCATCGGCTCCGCTTTCACGGCGCGGGGCGCTTACGATGGTGACGACGGGCGAGTCGGAGAGATTCGAGTTTTCGCCCTCCATCCGACGCAGAGCCGACTCCTTACGCTTTCCTTCGTCTATCCGGAAGGCGAGGGCAAGGAGCGGATGCAACAACTCGCGACGTTACTGGGAGAGATCGAAGGGCTGGTACCGACAGAGTCGGCCAACGACTCTGACGCGTCTGATGACTAGACCCGGCAGTGCCAAACGCCATAGACCCGAGGTCGGCCTGTGACTACAATCTGGGTTGTAACAGCCCTGGTGATCGCGGCGACTCCATCTGTGACGTT
>JARFQS010000108.1 GCA_029287645.1 Thermoanaerobaculia bacterium
AGCATCGGCCGATCCCGGATTGAACCAGACCTGGACTCCCTCGAACTCCGCCAGATCGGCAAGCAGACCGCGGGTCCGATCCGGCGGTAGGTAGAGGCTGATTCGGTCGAGAGTGACCGGAACGTCTCGCAGCGATCGATACGTGACGAGGCCTTCGATTTGATCTTCGTGCGGATTGACGGGGTAGACGTCCCATCCGGCGTGGTGGAAGGCGCGGACGCACTTGTTTCCGAATTTCCTCCGGTTCTTGGAGGCTCCGATGACGGCGATCGCTCCGGTACTCACTCGATTGTCCTCATCGATTGGGCCTCACTGGCTGGACCTCACGATCTGCCGGGCGTCGCCGACCCGCCGGGTCACTCCGGTGGAGTCGAGGTGCTCCAGAATCGGAATCGCCCACTTCCGGGTCAGGTCGAACTTGGTTTTGAAATCCCCGACGCTGATGGACTCGAAGTCACTCGCCCGCAGCTCCTCGGCGACATGGTCCAGGGCTTGGGAGGAGACAAGCAAGCCCCCTGGCAGGCGGGCCAGCTTCTTGTTCTGCAGCAGATACTGGATGACGCCGTCGAGGATCTGCGGCTTGGCGCCCAGCTCATCGCGAACTTCGTTCGGGGAGGGTGGGCGCAAGCCTGCCTTGTCGAAGCGCTGCAGGATCGCCTTGCTGAGGTCGGACTCGTCGTCGGTCAGCTCGGCGCTGCGCCCCGGAAGGTTGATCATGTCCCCATGCACGACGAGGACCTTCTGCGCCTCGAGCCAGCCGAGGTAGACATCGTCGAGCTCCGATCCGCGCCCCGGGAGGATGCGGTCGATGGCCTCCGCCTTCGGCATACCCCGCGCCAGGCGCTCCTTCTTGAAATACGCGCCGAGCACCTTCGTGGCTCTGTCGACGACCTTCTTGTAGGCGCTGGGAGCCAGCCAACGGGCGCTGTGACCCGGGCCCGGCTCGATTCGAAGTGCCTTCTGATTCGCCACCAGAGCGGCGAGGTCCTCGCGGAGGGTCTCCGGTTCCTGACCGAGGCGACGAGCCAGTGCCTCGGTGTCGATGCCCGCCTCTCCGGCCTCTTCGACCCAGAGCGCCAGCGCCTCTTGTCTGTCGCCCTCCAGGGCCCGCAGAGCCGGTGCGAGGTGGACACCCCGACGACGGTGCCAGACGGGGTCGAGAATCTGGCCTCCACCGAGGGTCGATTGCGGTGACGGTCGGCGGACGATGAAGTGGTCGCCCCGAATGGCCGTGACGGGCCCTTGGAGGCGGATTTCGACCAGGCCCGTGCTACCCGGCTCCAGGGGACCCTCGAGCGGACGCAGTCGGCCGAGGACTTCGCTCGAGTAAAGGTGGAAGCGGATCGGGATGGAGCCGCGAATCGTCTTCGGCGCATCGGGGAGCAGCGTCATCCGACCGGCCAGGCTGGTGGTCGTACCGAACTTGCCCGGCGTCACCAGCTGCTCACCCCGCTCCAGCTCTTCGTGCTTCGTGCCGGACAGCTGCAGGGCGGTGCGCTCGCCGGCGACCGCCTCCTCTCGGGGCGAGCCATGCACCTGGATGCTGCGCACTCGCACCTTGCTGCCCGACGGTAGGAGGTCGAGGCTGTCACCGACCTGAACGCGGCCACTGACCAGGGTTCCGGTGATGACGAGTCCCAGTCCCTTGAGCAGAAAGGCACGATCCACCGGCAGTCGACAGGGTTCCGACTCGTCGATCTCCGCCTCGTGCTTCGCAGCCAAGGCGAGAAGCTCGGAGCGCAGCTCGGGCAGTCCATCCCCCGTAACACTCGATACGGAGAGGATCCGGGCCTCGGAGAAGGGAGTCTCGGCCAGCAGCTCCTCGATCTCCATCTTCGCCAGCTCGACAATGTCGTCGGTCACCAGGTCGGACTTGGTCAGGGCCACGAGACACCCCGGAATGTCCAGCAGCGAGCAGATGTCGACGTGCTCCCGGGTCTGTGGCTTGACCCCTTCGTCGGCAGCCACGACGAGGAGCAGGACCCGGATGCCGCCCAGGCCGGCCAGCGCGTTGTGGACGAAGCGCTCGTGACCCGGTACGTCGATGAAACCGACCTGGAGGTCTGCCTCGCGCAGATGGGCGAAGCCGAGATCGATGGTGATCCCGCGCTCCTTTTCCTCGATCCACCGATCGCAGTCGATGCCCGTCAGAGCTTCGACCAGGCGGGTCTTGCCGTGGTCGATGTGGCCCGCGGTGCCGACGATGACGCGCCGCACCGATTCGGAGGTTTCAGTCTTGTCCGTCAAGGATCTGGCGCGCCAGTCGATTGATGGTAGAGCCGTCCGCGCGGCCGCTGTACCTGGCCATCATGGCCTTCATGATGGGTCCGATCGCCTGCGGTCCGCTCAACTCCTCGCTCTCGACGAAGGAGCGAATGGCCTCCGTCAACTCCTCCTCATCGACCGGCGGAGGCAGGAACTCCGCGAGGATCTCCGCCTCTCGATCTTCCTTGTCAGCGAGGTCGTCCCGACCGCCGGAGCGATATTGCTCACTCGACTCGCGGCGTTGTTTTATGCCCTTGCGTGCCAGGCTCCAGAGGGTCTCCTCATCCACCTCGGCCCCGGTTCGGATGCGCTCGTTGTGGATGGCGCTCAGCAGCATGCGAAGAGTGTCGAGACGGTCCCGATCACTGGCCTTGAGGGCGGCCTGTACCTGCTGCTCGATCTGTTTCTGCGGTGTCGTCATGGCGGGCATTATATGGTCCCTGCGAAAGCCCTGGCTGGGTGGTACCCCGAGGCTACTGCTGTGGCAGGGTGATCGTGAAGATGGTGCCCTTCGGGTCGTTGTCGTCGGCCTGGATGGTGCCGTGGTGATCGCTCACGATGCGATGCACGATGGACAGGCCGAGGCCGGTGCCGCGACGCTTCGTCGAGAAATGCGGCAGGAACAGCTTTTCCTTGGCCTCCGGCGGAATGCCCTCTCCCGTATCGGAGATGTTGATCTCGAGGCTGCCGTTGCGGCGATGCACGGCCACCGAGACTTCGCCGGGAGCTTCCGTTGCGTCGAGGGCGTTGTCGAGAAGGTTGATCAGAGCCCGTTTGATCTGCTCGGCATCGAACCTGGCCTTCCGCGCATCGTCGTCGATGCGGGCCGACACCTCGACGCCGGGCTTGATTCCCTGGTACAGGTTCAGAGCTTCGTCGATCCAGCTCTTCAGCTCCACCTCGGTCGGCCTGGGCAGAGGCATGCGGGCGAATCGGGAGAACTCGTCCACCATCGACTTCATGGTCTCCACTTCCCGCGTGATCAGCTCGACACCTGTCTCTTATACACATCTCCGAGCCCACGAGACCAACGAC
>JARFQS010000164.1 GCA_029287645.1 Thermoanaerobaculia bacterium
GTGGATTCCGGCTCAATTGCTCCCCAGAGGATTGCAACCTCTACTCGCTCGTTGAAGCAGTGGAAGGCCCGATGCCCGAGGGCGAGTGCATCCTCGGTCTGAGCCTCTGCGCGGACGAGACCAAGTGCCCGATCCACGATACCTGGAAAGAGATTCAGGCAGCCTTCCGGTCGACGATGATGTCGACCTCCGTCAGCGACGTGGTGGAGGCAGACAAGAAGAAGCGGGAAGCCCTGGAGCAGATAGACTCCCTGGTTTCCCTGGCTGTTGGCGAGTAGAGTTTTTTCTCATAAATAAAGGTAAATGCAACCGATTATCTCTAGAAGATCGAGATTCAAATGGGGCGAGTCGCCAGAGACGGCTCACCAGAGAGGCAAACAACATGACTATTGACAAGACGGCAAGTGACGAAACTCTGGTTAGATTCGATAAGACGCAGGTCAAGGAAGAGAAGGCTCTGAACGAGGCCTATGACTATGAGACGCCCGTTCCCTTTACGCGTGGAATGCGGGTCGAGCTGCCAGGCTACTCACTGATTCTCATCAGTGGCACTGCCAGTGTCGACGACGAGGGGAGATCGATTCACGTCGGTGATATCAAGGCGCAGTCATGGCGCACATTCGAGAACATCGAAGCTCTCTTGGCCAGCGAAGGAGCCGATTGGCACGATGTGGTGCGGACCACCTGCTATCTGCGTGACATGTCTCGCGACTATGAGCCCTTCAACGAGGTTCGCCATGCTTTCTATCTGGACCGGGAGCTCGAGCCCTTTCCCGCCAGCACCGGGATCCAGGTGACCCTCTGCCGCGAAGATCTTCTTGTCGAGATCGAAGCGATGGCGATCGTGCCGCCAGATCGGAAGAAGAAGTGAGATTGAAGGTTGTCGCCATTGCTGGACCCAATTCCCGACTCGATGCCGATTTGCGCCTGGCGGTGAGATCAGGGCACCTGGCTGTCTCGCGGTTGCTCGAGCAGCTGGACCATAGCGAGGGAGGTGAGACCCTATGTTGGTGATACTGAAATCCGAGTCGACCCGTGAGGAACACGAGCGCATCATGGAGCGAGTGGAGCAGGCCGGAGGCCGAGCCGAGCTGCACGTGCCGAAGGAGTCGGTCATTGTCATCAATGGATGCACCCCCAGCTTGCTCGATGAGATCGGCCTGCTTCCGGGGGTTGCGTCGGTGCGGCACAACACAGGTGGTCAATGGCTGAGCTCCCGTGAGCGGCAGCCAGAGGACACTGTGGTCGAGATCCGTGGCTGCTGCATCGGGGGCGACGCTCCACCCGTGCTCATGGCGGGTCCCTGTGCTGTGGAATCCCGCGACCAGGTGTTTCAGATCGCCGAGCATGCCAAGCGGGCTGGTGCCAGCTTCCTGCGTGGCGGAGCCTTCAAGCCACGGACCAATCCCTATTCGTTTCAGGGACTCGGCGAGCAGGGTCTGGAGCTGCTCTCCGAGGTTCGGGATCGCCTCGGTCTAAGGATCGTCACCGAGCTCCGAGATGTCAGCACTCTCGATCTCTTTATCAAACACGAGATCGACATGATCCAGATCGGTGCGCGCAACATGCAGAACTACGAGATGCTGCGTCTGGTGGGCCGCTCGGGTGTGCCGGTGATGCTGAAGAGGAACCCGGCATGTGGTATCGCCGAATGGTTGCAGGCGGCAGAGTACATCATGCTGGAAGGTAACTCGCAGGTTGTGCTGTGCGAGCGAGGCGTGACCGCGGCCCGCGGTTCGCGGACGCGCTATATGCTGGATCTGGCGGCGGTACCGATCGTCAAGGAGATGTCGCATCTGCCATTGGTGGTCGATCCATCACACGCCGCAGGCGACAGAAAGTGGGTCCCGGCCCTGGCACGCGCTGCTGTTGCAGCGGGAGCAGCGGGACTTCTGATCGAAGTTCACCATGCGGCCGACGAAGCTCTCTGTGATGGGCCGCAGAGCATCAGTCCGGCGACCTTACATGAACTGGTGTCCGGTCTTCGTGCGCTCGGTCAAATGCCCTCGAGGCAGTACGTACAGGCTCGTCGAGCCAAGTTCAAGTTGATCGAATCGCGGTCGTGACACCTCTTGCCGGCCGTGGACGGTGGTTACGGCTGGTTTACATGCAACCCCAATGTGCCGACGTCGTATAGACGGTGGGGAGTGTTGTATCTTCTCGTACTGACAATCTGAAGGAGGAGTCGTTTTGGATCGACGTGAGTTCCTGCAACTAGGGGGCGTTGGTGTCGGTGTTCTGGCAGTTCCCATCCTCGGGAGGCCGGTCCCGCTGCTCGGTGCCACCGGACCTGTTCCTACTGCCGACAAGAAGGCTCTGGCCAATGTCGCGCTGAATACCGCTCGCATGAAGGGCGCGAGTTATGCCGACGTTCGCATCGGTCGCTATCTCAACCAGTTCATCGTCACCCGTGAGGACAAGGTTCAGAACATCGTCAACACCGAATCCTACGGTGTCGGCATCCGGGTCATCGCCAATGGTACCTGGGGCTTTGCCTCAACCAATGACGTAACTGCCGATGGTATTCAAAAGGCAACCCAAAATGCTGTTGCCAATGCCAAAGCCAACTAAAAAGTGCAAACGGAGCCAGTGCAATTAGGTCCGGTTCCTGCTTAAGGTGAACTGAACAGGCAGACCCCAATTGAGCGCAATTCCCAGGAGGTTCCGGTATCGGAA
>JARFQS010000171.1 GCA_029287645.1 Thermoanaerobaculia bacterium
GGTCTCTATCGGTCGATGCTCACCAGCCGGCGGCTCGAGGAGGAGATCTCGAAGCTCTGGCTCGATGGCCGCATCTCGGGTGAGATGCATTTGGGGATGGGCGAAGAGGGGATCGTCGCCGGTGTCCTCGATCACCTGACCAACGACGACGCGGTTGCTGCCGATCATCGCTCGACGCCTCCCATGGTCATGAAGGGCGTGGATCTCACAGCGATCGTCGCGGAGTGCCTGGGCAGCGAGACCGGACTGGGTCGCGGCCTGGGTGGGCATATGCATCTCATGTCCAAGGAGCACCTGGCGGCCGCTTCGGGAATCGTCGGTAGCTCCGGGCCGCTGGCCTGCGGCTTCGCCCTAGCCCATCAGCATCTGAGGCCCGACCGGGTAGCGGTGGCCTTCTTCGGCGAAGGCGCCATGAACCAAGGAATGTTGTTGGAGTCCTTCAACTTGGCCGGAGCTTGGAAGCTCCCAGTCCTATTCATTTGCAAGAACAACGGGATGGCCATCACGACGGAGTCGAAGAGGGTCACCTCCGGCAGCCTGATCGAGCGGGTCCGAGGATTCGGCATTCCAGCCGTGGCGGTCGAGGGTGCGCGGGTGGAAGATGTGTGGCGAGCGGCTTCAGAGGCGATCCAACGAGGCCGGCGAGGTGGTGGTCCGAGCTTCCTTCACGCCTCGTGTGTTCGCCCCGAAGGACACTTTCTCGGCGATCCCCTGCTGCGCATGGTTCGCCAACCGGTGGCCGAGCTCAGGGACAAGCTAGGTCCGCTCCTCCAGTCGACTACCCGTGGATCGGGGGCAGGAGCCGGTAGCCGCGCCGCCAGTCTCGGCGGGATCGCCAAGATGGTTTCCAGTGCCGCCTCCATGCGGGGCCACGACCCGATCCGTCGCCTGCGAAAGCGACTCGGACTGGAACGTGCCGAACTGGAAGTCCTCGAGAGGGAGGTCGACGATAAGGTCCGAGCAGCCGTAGACACCGCAGTTGCCAGCCTGCACGAGGATCGGCGATGAGAGAGCTCGGATTCGCCGCCGCGATCGAGGAGGCTCTCTGCCAGGCCATGGACGAGGACGAGCGGATCGTGATGTTCGGCGAGGACGTGGCCGGCCTGCGGATGAATCTCTACGCCCGATTCGGGGAGCGTCGCGTCCGACCGGCACCCATTAGCGACTCGGCTTTTCTAGGAGCGGCCGTCGGTGCCGCCATGGCCGGCCTGCGACCGGTAGTGGAGATCATGCTGATCGATTTCCTTCCGGTCGCCGCGGACGCCCTAGTCAATCAGGCGGCCAAGATCGAGACCTTTTCTGGCGGACGATGGCAGGTGCCCATGGTGGTCCGAGCTGCCTGCGGAGGTGGCTACGGTGACGGAGGCCAGCACGAACAGGCTCTCTGGGCCTGGCTGGCTCACATTCCGGGGCTGAGGGTCGTTGTTCCCTCGACGCCTGCCGATGCTGGAGGCCTCCTGCTGGGGGCCTTGGAGGACGGCGGCCCCGTGATCTACCTCGAGCACAAGCTCCTCGCCGACTACTGGCGCGACTACCTGGGATCGGGGGGACGCCCCACGGTCAGCTACGACGTCCCGGAGACCGGTCAGAGTGGGCCGGTGCCGGACACCTGGGCTCCAATTCCTCTGGGTCGATCGGTTACCCGCCGCGAAGGAACCGATCTGACGATGGTCAGCGTCGGGGTAGGCGTTCATCGCGCCATCGAGGCCGCCGACCGACTGGCAGCCGAGCAAGGGATCCAGTCAGGGGTGATCGACCTGCGCAGCGTCCAACCCCTCGATCGAGAGGCGGTGTGTGACGCGGTGGCGAGATCGGGTCGACTGCTGGTGGTCGACGAGGACTACCGGGACTTCGGGCTCTCGGGAGAGCTGGCGGCTGCCGTGCTCGAGTCGGGGCTGCAGGCTCGGTTCGCCAGGGTTTGCGTCGAGAGCACGATTCCCTACGATCAGCGACGCGAGCGTCACGTTCTACCGAATGTCGATCGCATTCTCTCGGCAGCGGTCAGTCTGTTGAAGGTTCGATCGGCCTGATCTCGATCGGAGCACCGGCCTGGACGCCGAGCTCGGACACCGTATTCGACCCACGGCGGCCCAGGACCCAACGCTCGGGCTCTCTGCCCGGAAGCAGGACCCAGCCTCCAGGTTGAACCTCGGCGAAGTCTTCCATGATCACCGCCTGCAGGCATCTCCCACCGACCCGCACCTCGAAGGTGTCGCCGCGCCCGATCCCCAGAGCCTTCAGATCGGCTTCCGAGATGTTGGTCTCGAGGTTGCCGAAGGGGCCGACAACCTTGCGAACCACTCCGAGGGCAAGTCCCTCGTCGAGTCGCGCCCGATCCGGCAGATCGGTCGGCATTCGCCTGGCCCACGCTTGATTGACGCCGTGCTCCCCGTAGCGGAAGGCTCGAATCCCACCATCGGGATCGACCAGGAACTCGAGCACGTCACCGAGCTCGGGAACGGCGAAGACTCTGTCTGCGACCGACAACATCTCGGTGCGGCCCCGGTAGTACTTACCCTCCTTGCTGGAAATCTCCATTTCCGTGCCTCCACTGCGGTCGAAAACATAGCGGCCGACGTACCGGGCGAATTGCTCGGCCGTCATCGGCCTCGCCTCGAACTGCGGTAGATAGTCGGGCCAGTCGTATTCGGCCGCCACGGCCCGCAGCACCTCGCCGAGCAACGGGTAGGCACCGCCATTGATGGCGACGACAGCTCCCTGCCCGGTCTCGGGAAAGGCGACGAAGAGAGCCACGAATCCCGGCATGCCACCCCCGTGCAGGAAGTACCGGCTCCTCCCCTTGCCGCGCAGTCGGACCGACAGGCCCTGGCCCTGGATCTGCGGAGAGAGCATTTCGCGGGCCAGCTCGGGGGGCAACCAGCGGCCCTCGTTCCCCCTGGAGGCGAGCATCAACTCCCGAAGCAAATGCGCCAGGTCCGTGGGTGTCGACCAGAGCCCACCCACCGCAGCCGGAGGAAACAGACCCTTGCCTTCGATGGGCGTCCGCGCTTCGCCGGTGTGCCCCCAGGCGGCCCGGTCGTAGAGCTCCTCGGGGAGATCTCTAGCGAAAGAGGTGCTCCGCATCCCCAGGGGCTCGAGGAGTTTTTCTCGCGCCAGCTGGGCGAACGCCTTTCCGCTGACATCCTCCAGCAGGAGCTCCAGGACGGCATACCCCGCATTCGAGTATTCGAACTGGATGCCCGGAGGTCGGACTCGAACCACCGGTGGAACGGGGCGGTCGGCTCGGTTTTCCAGCAGTGCCAGGACCCCGGGGTACTCGTCACCCGGCGCATATGCGGGCAGTGTGAACGGAGCAATGCCGGAACCATGACTGAGGACCTGGCGCAGGAGCACGGGGTCGGTACCGCCCGCCACGGACTCGGGCAACTGCCACGATGCGAGGTGCTGGTTGACCGGATCGTCCAGGCCGAGGCTACCTTCGGCGATCAGCCGCAACGTCAGCACAGCGGTAACCGGCTTGCTGATCGAGCCGAACTGAAAGAGAGTTTCGGGGGTCGCTTCGGCGTCGGTGCCCGTCTTGATCACCCCCCAGGCTCTGGCCCAGGCGATCTCGAAATCCTCCAGCACCGCCAAGCTGACCGCGGGAGCGTTGTAGTGCTGCATCCGATCCTCCAGCGTCCACGCGGGCGGCGCCTGGTTCTTTCGGATCAAGGTCGGCAGCAGCCCAGACTCGACTCCGGCTATACGCAGCTCGGTCTCACTCGCTTCCATTGCTCCTGCGTCATCGGCTACGAATAGCAGGGTAACTGCTAGAATAGATAGACTTATGGCAATTTTTGCATGGTTGATGAGACCCTCGCCTGTCGTGCCTCCAGCGCCATCGGAGACCCGGTCACGAACCCTACAACTCCACCCGGCTCGGGCACCGGCTGTCACCCCGTCGGTCATGAGTTTCAGAACCTCTTCCGGATGGTCCCGACTACATCCCGCCGCCCCACGCGTACGCATACCCCACCGCCAGGGCGTCGAAAGCCGCGCCAATCGTGGTTCGCGCGCCGCGACTGTAAGCGAACTTCAGCGAGCTCCGACGATTCAGGGGCAGAAGATAGGTCAGGCCGACACGCGAGTTCTGCTGGAGATCCAGATTCTCCAGTCCATCGACCTTCGTCGTGCCACCGTTGTAGTAGTTGAGATCGAGGGCGATCCACATCCCGGGTTTGAAAGTGTAGATCGCGTGCATCTGCAAGGAACCGATGGGATCCTGCTCTCGCGTCAGACCGCCGAAGAAATCCGTGTTGTCGGTGAAGAACCAGACTCCGGCATAGAGCTCGAGGCTCCACTTCCCCAGAGCCCTGGTTACAGCGATCTCTGGCTTGAACGACCAGCGATTCGTTCCCAGATTGATCAGCTTGGTCGAGTCGTACTCGCCGAGCGGTGCCAGGATGCGAAGGCTCGCACCGATGTTGGTCTTCGGCTTGTAGGCGGCGAACTCTTTCAACTCCATGGCCGGTCCGCCGTAGAGATTCACCGCCAGGCGCAGCATGGGATCTCGAAGACCCGAGCGATCCACCTCCGTGAAGATACCTAGGTAGTTGCCTTCCAGGTGGCCTACCGTATATGGCATCACGATGGAGGCATTGGCCGAGCGTCCGAAGAGGCCGAGCGTCCGCCCATAGAGAACGGTCATCGAGTGGATCGTGGCCTCAGCATCCTCCACGGGCAAGGCAGGGGCGAAGTTGACGTCACCCACGGCCAGGATGTAGCCGGTCTGGAACAGGTTCACATTGATCGGCACTACCTTGTAGGCGGCTGGCTCGAGCTCCTGGCCAACCG
>JARFQS010000237.1 GCA_029287645.1 Thermoanaerobaculia bacterium
GAAGAGTGGGGAGACCGGGCCCTGCTGCAGGACTGGAGCAGAGAGGGCGGGATACCCACCAGCCTAGAGGAGAACGTCGAGCACGATCCGCGGACTCGGCCCTGGTACCTGAGCTCTGTCAGCGAGCTAGAAGCGGCTGAGCAGCTGGGGACCGAACCCGGCGTCCAATGGACGGATCCCTATCTCTTCTTCAGCACCGCACAACCCGGAATCACTGCCTCTGGGGCAATCAGAGACTTGGCAGGCGGTATCACCGTCGTGGGCATGGATATCGATCTGGCCTCGATCTCCCACTTCACCAGCGAGATCAGGCTACTCGACGAGGGATTGGTGTTCGTGCTCACCGAGGACAACCGCCTTATCGGAGTTCCTCGAGACCCGCGCCGCGGAAACGAGTTGACGGAGGTCGAAGATCTTCTGCTGCGACACCCCTCGGAGCTTGGAACCAAGGCGGCTGTAGACGCCTCGGAACAATTGCTGAGCAGCGCCGACCAGTGGGAGAAGCCGACGCGACTGGTCAGCGAAGGGGAGGCCTGGTGGGGCCAGGTGCATCCCTATCGGCTGACACCGGATCAGCTCCTCCTCATCGGTGTGGCGATTCCGGAGGAAGACATCCTGGGGCGAATCAAGGCCCAACGCTACTGGGTGGTTGCGATTACTCTGGCTGTGCTGGCCCTCGCCACCTTCAGCGCGGCCCGCATGGCCAAGAGCTACAGCCAACCCATCGAAGCGCTGGTCGAGGAGAGCGAGCGGATCAGCACAGGCGATCTCGAGCCCGGACCGCCCATCGTCTCGAGGATCAGCGAGGTGCGACATCTGGCGACGGCTCACGACCAGATGAGAGCTGGTCTCGAGACCCTGCTCAAGCTCGAGCGCGATCTGCAGCTGGCGCGTCAGATCCAGGAGAGCGCACTACCCAAAACGCTCCCCGAGGTCGACGGCTTCGATCTGAGCGCCTGGAATCGTCCGGCGGACGAGACCGGTGGTGACAGCTACGACCTCATCGGATTGCAGGGTGACCCTGATGGTTCTTTCACTCTCACCGAGGGTCGGGCCGATCGAGCGGTCCTGCTTCTGGCCGATGCAACAGGACATGGGATCGGCCCTGCGTTGTCTGTCATGCAGCTGCGCGCCATGATCCGAATGGCGGTGCGGGTCGGCGCCGACCTGTCCGGCATCGCCGCCAAGATCAACCAACAGCTGCATGCCGACCTACCGCAGGAGCGGTTCATCACGGCTTGGGTCGGTCTCCTCGATGGCCCGAGTCGAAGCCTGACTTCTTTCAGCGCTGGCCAAGCCCCACTTCTCCACTATGTCGCGGCCGAGAACAGCTGCCGTGTGCTGAAATCGAACGCAGTACCCCTTGGCCTCTTCCCGACCCTCAAGGCCGAGATACCTCCGCCGATACAGCTGGGTCCAGGGGATATCTTCGCCGTGCTTTCGGATGGATTCTTCGAAGCCAGGAGCCGAGAGGGCGAGGAGCTCGAGACGGACAGGGTGATCGAGATCCTCGGCAGCCATCCAGAGGCGTCGGCCTCCGAGATCCTGCAGGCGATTCGCTCGGCGACCGACGAGTTCACCGCAGGCGCTCCTCAGGACGACGATCAGACAGTCGTCATCGTGAAGAGCCTGTAGGGAGTGCCACCTCGGGGCTCCAGTGACGATGGAGCCCGATCCGGCCTCTCATCTCGCCTCAGATCTTTCGGTGGTCCTGGACGGGAATCGCGTTGCGGGCGCGGTGCACCCCCTTCATATCGACCTCGGCCAGTGCGAGGCCCGGTCCGTCGTCCGCCATGGCAACGACATGGCCCCACGGATCGACGATCATGGCGTGCCCGTAGCTCTCGCGCAGGCCCACGTCATCATGCTTGCCCCACTGCGCCGCGGCCAGCACCCAGCACTGCGTCTCGATGGCACGCGCCCTGAGAAGCGGCTCCCAATGGTCCCTCCCCGTCGTGAGGGTAAATGCCGAAGGGACGGTCAGGATCTCCGCTCCCTCGTCCCTCAACTGCTGGTAGAGACCTGGGAATCGCAGGTCGTAGCAGATGCTCAGACCCAGTTTTCCGAGCTCCGTCGCCACAACGACGGTGCCCTCTCCCGCCTTCACCGTCGCCGACTCCTGAAAGCGAACCTCGGGCGACACGTCGACATCGAAGAGATGAATCTTGCGATAGACAGCCAGACGCTCACCCCTGGGTGAAAACAACACAGAGGTGTTGTGGCAGCGCCCCGGGTCCTGCGACGTCTCATTGAACGATCCCAGGAGGAGAAAGACTTCGAGGTCCGCAGCCAGAGAAGAGAATCGGGAGCATGTCGGCCCGTCGAGGCTCTCGGCTCTCTCGACCTTCTGGTCATGGGGTCCGAGGAAGTTGGTATTCTCCGGTGTCGCTATCAGGCGAGCTCCGTAGCCCGCCGCGCGATGCACCAGATCCTCGGCTTGCCGCCAGTTCGATTCGGCATCCGAGGTGCAATTGAGTTGGAGGACCGCAGCGAGAAACATCCGTAGATTATCCATCATCGAGGCCGGCTCAGCTAACTCCTGCCGGCGCGCTTGACGGCAATGCCGAGGCCTTGGATACACTCTTGTCCACCTGACAACCGTACTGATTCCTTGATTCGATGAGCCCCAAATCGCTAATGGAACGCGCCGCATGGACGATCGGCATCGTCCTGCTCTTGATCTGGATCGGCTACTGGATACACGGCAAGCTGGGTGCTCGCAACAGTCTCGAGGAATTCGAGGCGGCCAAAGCCAGAATGGGGGAGACGGGGAATCCGGACACGACGAATCAAGGGACGGGCTCCCTATCATCGCAACCCGATTCAGCGGTCGAGCCCCGACTCGTGCGCCGGGAGCTTCCGACAGATCTACCAGTGGACTACAGCCTCTGGGACGAGGGCCGCATCGAAGAATACGAAGAGAGTCTC
>JARFQS010000281.1 GCA_029287645.1 Thermoanaerobaculia bacterium
ATACGGCATTGAGCACGGCGATCTCACGGACCCGCTGGCCGAGAGTGAGTACCGAGCCTTACGTCAGACGGCGGCCGATGGTGGGGTCATCCGTGGAATCAAGGTGCCCGGGGCCGCAGCCAGTAGCCGGCGCCAGATCGATGCTTGGGCTCAGGTGGCGCGAGATCACGGAGCCGCGGGGGTGTTGACTCTCAAGATGACCGACGGCGAGCTCCAGTTTCAGGTCAAGGGCGTGCTGAGCCAGGCAGAGTTGAGCGCGGTTGCCGATCGCCTCGAGCTCGCCGAGGGGGACCTCGGATTGCTGGTGGCGGGGACGAGCTCCGTGGCTTCGGCCGCGCTGGGAGCGGTGCGGTTGGACGCGGCGAGCGAGCTGGGTCTGGTGCCAGAGGATCGACACGCGTTTGTCTGGATTACCGAGTTTCCGCTGCTGGAGTGGGATGAGGACTCGCAGCGTTGGTATGCGACGCATCACCCCTTCACCAGCCCCGATCCGCGAGATCTCTCCCGACTCGAGACGGATCCCGGCAGCGTTCGGGCGAGAGCCTACGACGTCGTGATGGATGGTCTGGAGCTTGGGGGTGGATCGATCAGAATCCACGATAGCGAGCTCCAGCAGCGAGCCTTTGCGGCGCTGGGAATCGACGCAGAGGAGGCCCACGAGCGGTTCGGATTTCTGCTAGAAGCTCTTCGCTTTGGCGCGCCACCGCATGGCGGACTGGCACTTGGCCTGGACCGCATCATCATGGTGATGGCGGGTGCCGCCTCGATACGGGACGTCATCGCCTTCCCGAAGACGACCTCGGCGACTTGTCTGATGACCGAGGCACCTTCAGAAGTCGATGCGGTTCAGCTCACGGAATTGGGCATTGCCCTGGCCGACGCCGAATCTCCGGTGGAACCGGCAGGCGATGCGGAAGAGCCGGAATCTTGACTCGCTACCGATTGCAGCTGCGTCATCCCTCTGGGGTGACTCCCATCCATGTGGGAGACGGAGTCCTGTCCGACGATTCCAGTCAGCTCGAGGACTGGGTCCTGGACCGGCGGGTGTTCGTGATCAGCTCACCGACGGTTCTGGGACTGCACGCTCGGGTTCTCGCGCCCCTCTCCGAGCGGGCGGCCACTTGGAACGTTCTCGAGGTTCCCGAGGGCGAGGACGCGAAGAGCCTCGAGGTTGCGGGAAGCCTCTGGGAGGCGATTCTCGAAGCCGGAGGCAAGCGAGACAGTCGGATCCTCGCCTTCGGTGGTGGCAGCGTGGGCGACCTCGCTGGCTTCGTGGCGGGATCGTACATGCGGGGCATCGACTACGCGCAGGTGCCGACCACGCTGCTGGCTCAGGTCGACGCCGCCATAGGCGGCAAGACGGCGATCAATCTGACGAAAGCCAAGAATAGTGTTGGCCTGTTTCACCATCCCCAAAGAGTCGTCGCGGACACGCGGTTGCTGAGGACGCTGCCGAGGGAAGAGCTTCGCTCAGGGCTGATGGAGGTCCTGAAGATGGCAATCCTGTCCGATGGGGAGCTCTTCGTGGCCCTGGAGAGAGATCTGGAGGGCCTACTGTCCGGCGACGCCGCCACCCTGTCTCCTGTGGTGGCGGCAGCCGCTGAGGGGAAGATCTCCATTGTCGAACGAGATCCCACCGAGCGGAACGAGCGGATGCTGCTGAATCTGGGCCACACCCTCGGTCACGCTCTGGAAGCAGGTCTCGACTATCGGCTGCTTCGACATGGCGAGGCCGTGGGCTACGGCCTCCTCTTCGCCGTCCGGCTGGCCGAGAAGCGAGGCCTCTCGGCTGACACCGCGGGCCGCATCCGGCAACTCGTCGATCGTTTCGAGCTGCCGAAGCTGCCTGCCCTCGAGGTCGATACCCTGATCGAGTTCATGGGACGGGACAAGAAGATCGATGAGGGGGGTTGGCGCTGGGTCCTGCCGACGGAGCTGGGTTCCTGTGAGGTCGTGTCTGATCTCGCCAGGGAAGAGGTCGAGCAGGCATTGCAGGCCTTTCTCACCGAGCTTTCATAGATCCCAGAGACGTCGAGAGCACCTCGCGACAGGGTCCACCAGCTGTGGAATGTGGCACGGGAGAGTCGTCCGGTCGAGGGCTATAATCGTCGCGGCGGTCCAGATCGGGAGCTCGAAAGCTGTTCCGGTCAGCTCGTTTGCGCCGTGTAGAAAGGTAACCAGGCCATGGCATCCCTGCTCAGCATCCTCAAGCGCTTGAAGCTTCGCCATTTCCTGTTCGCCTTGCTGTTGATTGCCGGTATCGTCCCACTCGCCTTCAGCAGCTTCCTGGTCATCCGGCAGAATCGGGAGATTCTGGAGACCCAGGAAAAGGGATACTTGACGCGATCTACACAGTTTCTGTCGCAGGAGCTGGACCAACACCTCTCTTCGACCCGTCGCCAGTTGATGCAGCTGGGTCAGAGCCTGGTGGCAATTCCATCGAGTTCTGGGATGGCTGACAAGCTTCGTCAGCCTTGGGTGCAGGAGTATCTCCGGGAGTTCCTCTCGACAGATCCGAATCTGGTTGGTCTTCGGGTGCTGGGCACCGACGGCGTGGGTCCCTACATCGCGGCGATCCGACAGTCGCCTGGGCTGCGGATGCAGCTGGACGGGGCATTTGGAGAGGCCGAAGAGGAAGGGAGGGTGGTCTACCGGTTCCTGACGCTCGAGGAGACGGCGGATCCCGTCGCGGTCCTGGCTGTGCCGATTACAGATGCGGATGGCCAGACACAGCTCTTCGTCGAAGGTGTGACCCGGCTCAGGAGGATGGAGACGCTGTTTCAACAAGAGGCCCGCGGTGAGGTGTCGGTGTTCTTGATCGACAACCAGGGCAGCATTCTGTGGGGAGGCGAGGCGACGGAAGAGATGCGGCGGGCTGTTCGTCGGTCTCGCCTGGTTCGTGACTTCGTGCAGACCCCATTGAATATGACCCAGGAGTACACGGTCGTCTCCGACGGGAACGAAGAGCGAATGCTGGGCCGGGTCGGTCCCGTCGAAGCAGCCGGGTGGGGAGTCGTGATGCAGCGGCCGGCTGCCATCGCTCTCGCCGCAGTGCAGGAGATGGTCTTCAACACCGCTGTCTCGACCGCCGTGCTGATCGCGTTCGCCCTGGGAATCGCTGTCGCCGCCGCGCGCGGTGTGAGCCGCCCGATCCAGGAGTTGGCGGACACCACCCACCAGATTGCGGCCGGGAACTTCGGCCAGCGCGTCGAGCTGGGTGTGGCAAGTCAGGAGATTCGAGAGCTGGCTGACGACTTCAATCGCATGAGCGACCATGTGCGGAGTCATGTCGAGCAGCTCAAGCGCGCCGCCCAGATCAATCGGGATCTGTTCGTTGGATCGATGCGGTCGTTTGTGGCGGCGATCGATGCCAAGGACCCCTACACCCGCGGCCACTCCGAGCGCGTCGCGGCCTACAGCCGGACGATCTCCAAGTTTCTCGGCCTGCCGGAGGAGGATCGGCACCAGATCTGGGTCGGTGCCTTGCTCCACGATGTCGGCAAGATCGGCATCGAGGATCATATCCTCACCAAGGTGGATCGACTCACCGATGCGGAGTACGATGCGATGAAGCAGCACACCGTCATCGGCGCTCAGATCATGAGTCGAATCGAGCAGCTCAAGGAGATGATCCCGGCCATCCGCTGGCATCACGAAGCCTGGAATGGAGAGGGGTATCCGGACGGTCTCCAGGGCGAGCAGATCCCGCTGTCCGCTCGGATCGTCGCCGTCGCCGACACCTTCGATGCGATCACCACCAATCGTCCGTACCAGAAGGCCTACGACACGGAGTTCGCCGTCGAAACCATCACGAAGCTGGCCGGAAAGCGCTTCGACATCGATGTGGTCTCCGCATTCCATCGCGCCTTCGAAGCCGGCCAGATCAGAAAACGAGAAGCCCCCCTGCCGGTCGCTGCTGCCGAGGCCAAAGCGGCCGTGGCGAGCTGAGCGGCACTCGCCCAAGCCCTCGACCATGCCCTTCCAGTATGTTCTGGCGAATCTGCTGGCGGACAATCCCGATGCCGAGGCGGCTCTGTTCCTGGACGACGCCGGCGAGACCGTGGACTTCGCCTGTGCGGAGCAGAGTCCCTACGAGATGCGATTGCTCGGGGCCTATCTCGGAATCTACCTTCGCCTCATCGGTGGCAGGGTCTCCGAGGCGAACCTGGGTGCCACGCGACTGTTTCACATCGAGAGAGCGCGGCACCATCTTCACCTGATCGCCTTGCCTGAGGGCTACTACCTGGTCCTCGTGCAACGGCGGCCGGCTCGGGTGGGTAGAGCACGCCGAAGCTTGCAGGCTGCGGCCGAGCAGCTGAAGTCGGAAATCTTCTGACAGGCCCCTGCATGCCCTCGCAGGTCGGGATCGGATAGCATTCCGAGCCATGAATGACGGGGATACACTCGATCTGGCGCCCGAGACAGCTCCTGCGGAAGTAGAGAAGTCGGGCTTCTGGGGGAAGCTGAAGAAGGGTCTGTTCATGACCCACACCGAGTTCCTGGACCGCCTGGACGCGGCGGTGGAGGGCCGGAGTGTCATGGACGAAGAGATGATGGAGCATCTGGAGGAGATTCTCATCGGCACGGATGTCGGTGTAGAGACGGCTCTCGAAGTGATCGACTCGGTCAAGGAACGGGTCAGGGGCTTCGAAGCGCGCGACGTTCTGAAGCTGCGAGAGATGCTGGTCGATGAGATGGCTGTTCTGCTGCTCGACGCTCCGCAACCCGTGGTGCGGACCGACCAGCCGACCGTAACCCTCGTGGTAGGTGTCAACGGTGTGGGCAAGACGACTTCGGTCGCCAAGTTGGCCCGCTGGTCCCAGGAGCGGGGTGAGCGGGTGGTGATGGCAGCTGCAGATACGTTTCGCGCTGCCGCGGTCGAGCAGCTCTCTCTCTGGGGCGAGAGACTGGACGTCGACGTGATCAAACAGGCCGCGGGTGCCGATCCCGCAGCGGTGGTCTTCGATGCCCTGCAGGCGGCCAAGGCCCGCCAAGCGGATCATGTCATCGTCGATACGGCCGGCCGGCTCCACAACAAGGAGCACCTGATGGAGGAGCTGTCGAAGATCAAGCGAGTCGTCGATCGAGAAGCGGCCTCGTGGCAGCGCAGGACCCTGCTGGTGCTCGACGCGACGACCGGTCAGAACGCCATCAGTCAAGCTCGGGAGTTCACCCGTGTCGTGGAAGTGGACGGAGTGCTCCTGGCCAAGATCGACGGCACTGCAAAGGGGGGCATGGCCGTGGCGGTGGCTCGGGACCTGCGGCTGCCGGTGATCTTTCTCGGCGTCGGTGAGACGGCAGACGATCTCATCGAGTTTCGACCCAGAGAGTTCGCGAAAGCATTGCTGGGCTGAAATGCGTTGGACCCCGCAACCCGCCGATCCCCTGCATTTCTGGATCGGCCTTGCTCCGCGCTCGTGGCCGGTCGGCGAGGGCTTGTGGGTCGACCTGGCGCGCGGCGGGCTCGGCACGGCCTCGAAGGTGTCCCATGAGATACCTGAGCAGTGGCCTGGAGAGCCACCAGCCGAGGTCGTCTACCTTCCCTCCGTCCCTGAAGACCTGGAGGGCCGGCGCTCAGGCCTGGTCGCTTCGTTGGTGGACATCGGAGCTCCGGTTCTCGTCCAGGCAAGGGCAGGCGTCGTCCCCGGGGTGGATCCTAGGTGGGTTGTATTCGACCCCCTGGAGGCTCTGCTGGCTGGCAACCTGGAGCTGCTGAAGGATCTGCCATCGGATTCCAGAGTGATGTGGCCTCTGATTGCCGGACTGACCGACGATCGAGGGCAATGGGAGAAAGGTTTCGCTGCGCTCGCCAGCGCTGGAGTGAAACATGTGCAGCCGCTGGCGCTGGCACTCGATCCGGCGTCCAAGCGGCGACTTGTCGAGCGGGCTGGAGAGGAGACCTTCGACTCTCTGTTCCACGGTGTGTCCCCGTCGGAAAGAAGTTTCTCGAGCCTGGCGGCAGAACGGGGATTCGGGCCCTTTCTACCGCGACCGCTTCCGACGATGGGTGCGAATCGGGAGAACAAGAAGCTCGCGGAACAGTTGAGCATAGCCGGCGAGCTCTGGTTGCGCGTCGGGCGCTCGGAGTCGGGAGGGCAGAACCTCTTTCGATCCGCGCGATGGGTCGATCGTGAGAGCCACGATCTGTCGGCGCTCTGCCGGGAAGGCAACCTGGGCGTGTTCCCCTGGCTCGACTCGACCAGCTCTCAGGTGATCACCGATTTCGTGACCACCGGTGCGGCGAGTCTCGTTCAGGAGTTGGAGCAGGAGTATCTAGGTGGCCCGCGGACCTAGCTCGGTATCCTGGCCACCAGGTCGATCTCGACGAGTCCTCCCATTGGAAGGGCCGCCACCTGGACCGTAGACCTCGCCGGTCGGTGCCCGCCCAGCGCTTCGCCGTAGAGCTCGTTGAGCGTAGGGAAGTCGGCCATGTCGACGATGTAGATGGTCGCCTTGACCACGTCCGAGAAGCCGCAACCCGCAGTCGCCAGGACCTGGGTCAGGTTCTTCAGGACTTGCTTGGCCTGGGCTTCAAAGCCGCCGTCGACGATCTTGCCGCTCTCGGGATCGAGTGCGATCTGACCCGAGGTGAACAGCCAATCACCCTGACTCACGGCCTGCGCATAGGGTCCGATGGCGGCAGGTGCATGATCGGTGTGGTGAGTCTGCATTGTGTTGCCCTCCTGTAGTGGCGGTCGGATGAACGCCCTGGATCGGGTGGTCAGGATTGATCGTGGTCCGAATCGGAATCCTGGGAATTCTCGTCGGCGAGGGCACCTATGAAGGGTAGATTTCGATACCGCTCGTCGAAGTCGAGCCCGTATCCGACGACGAATACGTTGTCGATCTGAAAGCCCGAGTAGTCGATGGGGACCTCGACCTCTCTGGCCTCGAATTTGTCCAGCATTCTCATACTCATCTTGC
>JARFQS010000304.1 GCA_029287645.1 Thermoanaerobaculia bacterium
CACCGCGGTGTAATAGCCGGAATCTCTCCCCCGCCACTCACGATGCTTCACCGCCAGACCCAGAGAGCACATCATCGAGCGTATGTCCTCCCCTCCCGTGCCCAGGTCGGCGTCGGGTTGATAGACCCTCTGCATGAGATACGGGCGGACGGCCGCGGCAAAGTCGTTCAGTAACTGCCGCCTCTCCTCAGGCGAAGACTCGGGGTCACCGCGTATCCCAGCCTTGGCTCCTCCCTGGGGCAGACCCAAGAGGCCATACTTGAGGGTCATCGAGTGGGCTGCCGCTCGCAGCTCCGCCTCACTGAGGTCGGGAACAATTCGCAACCCGCCGCGGGAGCGCCCACGAATCGTGGAGTCGATGACGATCAGCGCGTAAAGCGACTCGTCTCCCACTACCTCGACAACACGCTGGCCATCGCGCTCGTGACTCTCGACATTCACGGTCATGATGGCGTCTGGCGCAGTCGGTCGGAGTGGGGCCGAGCAATCACGGCTAGTGAATTCAATCTCCGGCCCGAGTCTACCAATCTCGATTTCAGCGGGAGAGCGGCCTTGGGATGCCTGATTGGAAATCGAATGCCAATGGGGTCGCATCGCTGCACCGGATCCGAATTGCATGACAAATGTCAGCTTGGAATGCTGACTTTCCTCTCTAATCACGAAGGCGTCCGATGGAAACAATGTCTCCACAAAAGGAGGCATTCGATGAAAGAAGATCGCGCACCCGTCATAGCCGAGCTCCAGAACGTCTGGAAGTCCTACGGGGAGCTGATGGCCCTCTACGGTCTCGATCTCGAGGTCAGAGCCGGCGAGGTCCTGGCCATTCTGGGACCCAATGGCGCCGGAAAGACGACCACCGTCAACCTGCTTCTCGGGTTGGCTGATCCGCTTCAGGGAAGCGTACGGGTGTTCGACCGCGCCCCCGACGACCCGAGAAGCCGCACTCGAGTCGGGGCCATGCTGCAGATCTCGGCGGTTCCCCAGACTCTGAGGGTCGCCGAGCTCGTCGAGCTCTTTTCGAGCTACTACCCGCGTCCGCTGCCGCGGACCGAGACCCTGCGTATCGCCGGACTCGAAGGGCTCGAGAAACGTCCCTTCGGCCAGCTCTCGGGCGGTCAGCGGCAACGGGTTCTCTTTGCGCTGTCGATCTGCGGGGACCCTGAGCTGCTCTACCTCGACGAGCCCACGACCGGCCTCGATGTCGAGGCGCGTCGCGGTCTCTGGCAGCAGATACGGACTTTCGTGGAGCGAGGACGAAGCGTGGTTCTGACCACCCACTACCTGGAAGAGGCCGACGCACTCGCTGATCGCATCGTGTTGCTCAACGAAGGCCGCTCGATCGCCGAGGGCTCGCCAGCGACAATCAAGGCTCGTGTCCAGGGAAGACGCATCCGCTGCCGCACCCGCCTGCACACGTCCGAGATCGACGGCATTCCGGGCGTCAAGAGTGTCGACATCCAGGATGGCGTGATCGAAATCCTGACCTCCAGGGCCGAACCCGTCGTTCGCGAGCTTCTGGTGCGCGATGGGGAGCTCTCGGACCTCGAGGTCCTCGGAGCCGCTCTCGACGACGCGTTTCTCGCCCTGACCAGCAAGAAGGAGGCAGCATGACCACAACAGCTCAGTCGATCGCACGCGCCATTCCTGGCCAGTCCCGTAGCCTCACCAGGATCTTCGGTCTCGAAGCCAAGTACGAGCTCCTGAAAGCCCTGCGGATGCCGGCCTACGCCATACCCACAGTACTGTTCCCTTTGCTCTTCTACGTCTTCTTCGGACTCGCCTTCGGAGGCGGACGCATGGCGGGCCCCATCAACATGTCGACCTATCTCCTCGCCACCTACGGCGCTTTCGGAGTCATCGGGGCCTCGCTCTTCGGTTTCGGTGTCGGAGTCGCCATCGAGCGTGGTCAGGGTTGGATGCTGCTCAAGCGGGCTACTCCCATGCCACCGCTGGCCTACTTCACCGCCAAGATCTTCATGGCCCTGACCTTCAGCCTGATCATCGTTCTGGGCCTCTTCGCTCTCGGGGCAGGGTTCGGCGATGTCTCGATGACCGCTCCTGCCTGGCTCTCTTTGGCCGCAGTACTGATCGCCGGATCACTCCCCTTCTGTGCTTTCGGACTGGCGCTGGGCTACTTCTGCGGTCCCAACTCGGCTCCGGCGATCGTCAATCTGCTCTATCTGCCACTCGCGTTCTTGTCGGGCCTATGGGTGCCGGTACAGGTCTTGCCTGGTCTGCTGCAGAAGTTGGCACCTGCACTGCCGCCCTATCACTTCAGTCAGTTGGCGCTCACTCAAGTCGGAGCCAGCACCGGTCCATCTCCCTGGGTCAGTATCCTCTATCTGGCAGTCTTCACAGCTCTTTCACTCGGCCTGGCGTTGCTCGGCTATCGCCGCGACGAGGGCAAGACCTACGGCTAGAGGCGCTGGGAACGAGATCTCTGTGAGCTACACTGAAACTGCGTCATGCGTCTGATTCCGAAAGATGTCGAACTGGGTTGGACTCCCTACGCCTGGTTGGTCTATCTCGGCATCTTCTGGTTCTTCACCCTGATCGGCCAACCTACACCCAGAGACTGGCTTCTCACCGCTCTCGGCACCGCCCTTTTCCTGCCACTCTATTTTTGGGGCTACTGGCTGCCCAGTCGCAAGGTCCTGTTTGCCGTCGGCGGAATCACTTTGCTGGGCATCGTGTACGCTCCGCTCAACTTTGGAGCGAGTGTCTTCTTCGTCTTCGCCTCGGGTTTTCTGGGCCAGGCCGGCTCGGCGAGCTTCGCATTTCGGCTGCTGCTCCTGTTGGCCGCGCTGCCGCCTCTCGAGGCCTGGTTGCTCGACCTACCGGCCTTCTTCTGGATTCCTGCCACGGTTTTTTCCCTCCTCGTGGGTGGCATCAATATCCACTATGCCGGCGTTCGGCGATCTCAAGCGGCGCTTCGACGCACCCAGGGCGAGGTAGAGAGACTGGCGAAGTTGGCCGAGCGCGAGAGGAGTGCCCGCGATCTGCACGACCTCCTGGGGCACACCCTGACCGTGATCACGCGCAAGTCGGAACGGGCGCGCCGATTGGCCAATAAGGATCCCGAGCGTGCCGCCCTCGAGATTGCCGAGGTCGAACAGATCGCTCGCGATGCCCTCAAGGAGGTCCGCACAGCGGTCAGCGGTTTCCGACAAACCGACTTCTCGACCGAACTGGCCCAGGCTCGCGTGGCCCTGCAGTCAGCCCTGATCCACTTCGAGGCGGAGGTGGAACCGATCGACATCGACCCTGCGACCGAGCAGGTTCTCGCACTGGCTCTTCGTGAAGCCACCACCAACGTTTTACGCCATTCACAGGCCGACTCGTGCCGCGTGCGGCTCCACAATCTGGGGGATCGCGTGCGGCTGACGGTTCAGGACAACGGCAAAGGCAAGACAGACGGAGACGGAGCAGACAGGGACGGCCTGGGATTGACTGGAATGCGTGAGCGGGTCACCGCCCTGGAAGGCGAATTCACCGTCGATGGCCAGGGAGGTACCTCGGTCACAATCACCCTGCCTCTTGTTCAGCGGTCTGGAGGCCCCACCCGCTCGGACCAGTCACCCTCTTCGCTCGGTGACCCCGAACCCTGCGGAGCCAAGAGATGATTCGGGTCCTCATCGCCGAGGACCAGGGTCTGGTGTTGGGCGCTCTGGCTGCGCTCCTCGACATGGAAGAGGACATCGAGGTGGCAGCCACTGCGGAGAACGGCAAGGACGCGCTGGAGAAGGTCCTCGAGATCGAGCCCGACGTCGTTCTGACCGATATCGAGATGCCCGGCATGACGGGCCTCGAGCTCTTGCAGGCCCTCAACGAGAAGGACTTTTCAGGCCGAGTGATCATCGTCACGACCTTCGGTCGTAGTGGCTACCTACGGCGCGCTCTCGAAGGCGGTGCTGCCGGTTACCTGCTGAAGGATGCTCCCGCCGAGGAGTTGGCCGAGGCCGTGCGCCGGGTCCATCAGGGACTGAGGGCGGTGGCCCCGGAGCTGGCCGCACAGGCCTGGGGAGAACCCGATCCGCTGACCGACCGGGAGCGCCAGGTGCTACAGCTCGCCGGCGAAGGGCTGCCCAACTCCAGGATCGCCGAGGAGCTTCATCTCTCCGAGGGCACGGTTCGCAACTATCTCTCAGAAGCCATTGGAAAGCTGGGCGCCGCCAACCGAACCGAAGCCGCTCGGCTGGCCCGCAAGCAGGGCTGGCTCTAGTGCGATTCCTGCTTGAACCGTTGCGATTCAGCTGCGGGCGACCGTTTCGGGCCGTCCTGCTGACCTCCATCCTCCTCGCGGGCACTGTTCCGGCCTTGGCCGACGACACAACCGAGGCGAACGAGTCCACTGAAAGCCCCATCGTGACCGACCGCCCGACAGACAGCGCTTCACCCCTACTCGTGCCCCGACACACGTTCCAGGTCGAGGCCGGATACAAGTTCACCACCCTAGACGAGGATGGGAACCGCATCGACACTCAGGTTGCGCCCGACCTGCTCCTCCGCTACGGATTCAGCAGACGGTTCGAGGGCCGGCTGGTCGCAGCTGGATGGAACTTCAAAGACTCGGACAGCGGTTCGGAGGGTGGATTCACCGATGTCAGCTTAGGTGCCAAGTTCCCGCTCGGGCAAGAGCGCGGCAGGCGTCCGCAGATGGGTCTGCTGGTCGACGTGAGCCTGCCCGTCGGCCAGAGCGATTTCACCAGTGACTACGTGATTCCGAAGGTCCTCTTCCTGGCGTCGCATACGCTCTCGGAGCGCCTCGCTCTCACCTACAACACCGGCGCTAGCCTGGTCACCTCGAAGGACAACGGCGGATCCCGGACAGATGCGGATCTCATCTACGCTGTAGCCCTGAGCAGAGCGACTGGCGGAAAGGCCCGCCTTTTTGGTGAGCTCTACGGAGCCTTCGCTACCGGCTCGGGCCGGCCGGATCGCCACAGCATTCAGGCGGGAACCACGATCCTGCTGTCCAGGATCTTTCAGATCGACATTCGGGGCGGAGTGGGGCTCGTCGACAGCGAGCCCGACTGGTTGTTCGGGGCCGGCCTCGCCTTCCGCTTACCGTTCTGAGAACGGCGACCTGGAATGCTGGCCCCACTCCCAGCGGCACGCTCCGATCGGCCCCTCGCCTGCGGAGCTCACTCCACCTGCGAGCTCCACCGCCAGGGGCCGCCCCATTCGAAGTCGTCGCAGAAGAGGCAGTACTCGATGTCGCGACCGATGATGAAGTCATCGTTGATGACGTCTGGCTTGGGATCACCGTCCCAGGTTTGGCTTCGCCAGTCGGTGGCCAGTCGCCCATACGAACCATGGGCTCCCGGCTGGCTCTGAGTATTGTCGTTATCCCAGACGTTGTATTGCACCTGTACGCCGTCGAACTGGTTCGAGCCGGTCACCAGCCGCGCCTCGATGCTCTCGCCCAGGTCCGAACCGCTGGCCACTGCGC
>JARFQS010000344.1 GCA_029287645.1 Thermoanaerobaculia bacterium
CTCCTCATCGCTTCTGGAGGCGCTGGCACGCTCTTCGGCTTCACGACCTACTCACAGAGTGTCACGGGGGATGGACTGGCGATGGCCTATCGCGCTGGCCTACCCCTGGAAGACATGGAGTTCCTGCAGTTCCATCCCACCGGCCTCATCCCCTCGGGAATTCTCATGACCGAAGGGTGTCGCGGCGAAGGCGGCTACCTTCGCAACGCCGAGGGCGAGAGGTTCCTCGAACGGTACGCACCCGAGAAGATGGAGCTCGGTCCACGTGACGTGATCTCACGCGCGGAGACCACGGAGATCCTGGAGGGGCGGGGCTTCGAGGGACCCGACGGCCTCGACTATCTGCATCTCGATCTCACCCATCTGGGAGCCGACAAGATCAACACCCGCCTCCCTTTGATTCGAGAGGTCTGCATGAAGTTCGTCGGCCTCGATCCGATCGACAGCCCGATTCCCATTCGACCCGTAGCCCATTACTCGATGGGTGGGATCGAGACCGACATCGACGGAGCGACCCGTTGTCCGGCAATCTGGGCGGCTGGCGAAGCGGCCTGCGTCTCTCTTCACGGTGCCAACCGGCTGGGCTCCAATTCCACCGCCGAGTGCCTGGTCTGGGGCGGAATCGCAGGCGGCGAGATCGCCGATCGACTCGCCGAGCTGCCCAATCCGGCACCCTTGAGCAGTGACCAGCTGGCCGCCAGCAAGGCCCACGTCGAAGAGCTGCTGAACCGCAAAGGCGATCAGAATCTATACCGTCTGCGCCAGGAGCTGCGCAGCACCATGGACCAGTATGCCGGCGTCTACCGCACGGGCGAGGGTCTGGCCAAGGCGCTGGAGATGATCCGCGAGATCAAGGATCGCTCGACCAGGGCTCCGGTGGCAGACAAGAGCAAGGTCTACAACTCCAACCTCTTCCATGCCCTGGAGTTGGAGAATCTCCTGGATCTGGCAGAAGTGACGGTAGCCGGTGCGCTGACTCGTGAGGAGTCGCGAGGCGCCCATTCGAGACGCGATTTCGTTGCCCGGGACGATGAGACCTGGATGCGACACACGCTCGCCTGGCGCACCGACACTGGCCCGCGGCTGGACTACAAACCGGTGACCATCACCACCTGGAATCCGGTAGAACGAAAGTACTGAAGAGAGGTGGAGTTATGGAGAAAGACCGAGGTCATCCCAATCGGCTCGGCATCTGGGGCTGGATCGGGGGCGGTAGCTGGGGACCGGATCGATATCTCTACACCCTGCACCGCATCACCGGGCTGGGGCTCCTGTTCTACTTCGTCGTGCACATCTTCGTGACCTCCTCACGGGCCATCGGTCAGAGTGCCTGGGAGGAGAGCATGATGCGAGTCACTGGCCCGCTGTTCGTTCTGGGCGAGTACCTGGTGTTCGTTGCCGTGGCCTTTCACGCCATCAACGGGGTGAGGCTCGTGTTCGCCGAGCTCGGCCTGGGAATCGGCAAACCGATCGAGCCCATCTACCCCTATCGAACCTGTCTCGACGACCAACGACCCTGGGCCATCGGAGCTCTGCTCCTCATCGTAGCACTCGTCGTGGTCGGAGCCCTGGACTTCTTCGTCTGGCACTGAGGCAAGGGAGGTGATCAGCAATGCGTGACCAAAAGCTGTGGACATGGCACCTGGCGGCCGGCGTGATCATTCTGTTCCTTCTCGGACTGCACATGGCGATCATGCACCTGGATGCCTTGCTGGGGATCTTCAATCCGGCAGGCGGTCATCCCATCGACTGGGCCAACGTGGTGGCTCGAGGTCAGAGCCTGGCGTTCACCACAACCTACATTCTGCTGCTCGGCACGGCTCTTTTTCATGGCCTCTACGGGCTGCGCAACATACTTTTCGAGCTCGATCCCGCCCCGCCCCTGAAGAAGGCCCTCAGCTGGGTCCTCATCCTGGTCGGCGTCGGTCTGTTCATTTTCGGCACTTGGGCTGCCTGGGTCGGCTACCAGGTAGCGTCTCAAGCCTAGGGGATGACGATGAGCAACGGCAAAGTACCCGAGCAGATCGTCTTTCGTATCCGCCGCTTCGCACCGGGCCGCGACATGGAACCGGTCTGGAAGGACTACACCATCGCGTACGAGGCCGGCATGACTGTTCTCGATGGTCTCTGGAAGGTGAAGGAGAGCATCGATCCGACGCTCGCCTGGCGGGCCTCCTGCCGCATGGGAGTCTGTGGCTCCTGCGGCATGCTCATCAACGGCAAGGCCGGACTGGGATGCAATACCCAGATCTCGGAGTTGGCCACGTCGGTGGTCACGGTCGCACCCCTGTCCAACTTCCCGATTGTCCGCGACCTGGTTCCCGACTTGCGACCCCTTTTCGATGCTCACACCGCCCTGTCGCCGTACATCATTCGCTCCGACAGCTCCGAGCAAGAAGAGCCGACGGGTGAGTACTACCAGTCGGCCGAGGAGATGGAGAGCTATCTCCAGTTCTCCTACTGCATCAAGTGCGCTTGTTGCATGGCAGCCTGCCCGACTTGCGCTACCGATCCGATCTATTCCGGACCCGTGGCGCTCGCCCAGGCGCACCGCTACAACACCGACACCAGGGACGACGGCTTCGAGGCGCGCAAGGACGTACTGGCTGGGGAGGCCGGCCCATGGCGCTGTCACTTCGCCGGTGAGTGCTCGCGAGTCTGCCCGAAGGGTGTCGATCCCGCGAAGGCAATCCAGCTGATGAAACGTCAGCTGGTCGCCGACGCCCTGGGTCTCAGAAAGAAGCGGCTACCCGCTGAGCTCGCCAAGAAGCCCGACGGCATCGAACGGCGGCCGGACATTCCGGAGGCTCCGGCTCCCACAGTCTGACCTATGTCCGCATCTCAGAGAGGGTGTGTCGGAAGGAGCCCGTGAGGCTCCCGGTCGGGCTCAGGAGTCGTCTGCCGGGTCGTCTTCCTGGTCGTCACCCTCGGTTTCTCCGGACTCCCAGAGCCGACTGATCACGCATGCGTTGACGCCGCCAACTCCCATATTGAGCTTGCCGGCGACCCGCCCCTCGAGCTCGGCCCTCTCGTGACGCACCAGGGCATCGTGGTGGGGGCGAATCTGGGGATGGATCTCCCCCTCCTCGAGATTGACCGGGTGCAGGAGTCCCTGTGCGAAGCCGAGATGCTGCGCTGTCAGCTCCCAGCCTCCACAGACCGACATACCGTGTCCGAAGGAACCCTTGCGTGCCGTGAGTCGGGTGACCCCCGGCACCACCGAGAGGATGTTCTGCAACTCGGTCCAATCGCCGGGCGTGGCGGTCGCGTGCATATCCCAGGTCGCGACCTCCTCCGGTTCTACCCCGGCAGCGTCGAGTGATTGTTGGATCACCGATCGAGGCCCCTCCTGAGAGGGTGTGATGATGTGATCGGCATCGGAATTCACGGCCACACCGAGGACTTCTAGACCCACGGTCTTCATCCCCATACCTCGGAAGTAATCAGCGTCTCCGATGATCCAGATGCAGGCACCTCCGGAAACATGGGTTCCCCGCATACCGGTGAACGGCTTGGAGACCTGGCCATCCTGCGAGACCACCCGTGCCGCGAAGAAGGATCCTACGGTCAGCGGATGTGGCTCCGGATCGGTCATACCGATGACCGCTGCCTTCGCCTCACCGCTCTGGATCGCGCTGACGCCGAACTTGAGCGCCGTGCCGAAACCCGAGCAAGCGGCGATGGGGGCTACGGTCGGACCGGCGATCCGTCCCAGCATGGAGATCTGTGACGCCGGAATGTTCGGGATGTTCCACAAGAGGTTGGCCTCGACCGCGTTCCAAGGTTCCAGGGGACAACCATATTCGGCGTTCAGCTTTCTGCGGGCCGACGCTTTGCGTCGAATGACAGACCCTTTTCCCCGGTCGATGTCCTCACCGATCCCTTCGGACTCGATGTCGCGTAGCTTCGTCAGATAGTCCCGAAGACTCGGAGACTCGCGCACCCAGAAGTCCAGCCATACAACGACGGCCTCCTCGTAGTGCTCGTCCTGCTTGCCGAGCTGCACGGGGTCGGCCGGCACACCCATCTCACGGCGCATTCGGTCCTGCTCCGTCGGGTCGGCTGCTCGGAACTCGACCAGCAATGGATTGTGCTCTTCCTGGCACCAGAAGCGCTTCCAGCGTCTCTGCGCCCTGAAGTAGTCTCGCCCGATGCGGAAGTTCGTGGCCAGGTCGCCCAAC
>JARFQS010000495.1 GCA_029287645.1 Thermoanaerobaculia bacterium
CGGATCTCGAGAGAGTGCTGCGTCGGTGCCTTCAGAAGGAGCCGAACGCCCGCTACAACGACACCCGGGATCTCGTAGCCGAGCTGCGCGACCTGCAAACAACGGGTGAGAGCCAGGCGGTCACACCGGTCCGAACGGAAGGCGAGAGCAAGAAGATTCCAGCATGGGTCTGGGCTGCGATGGCAGTGGTGGCGATTGTGGCCGCGATCTACTTTATTGGGCCTTTCCGAAAGACTGCCGAGGAGGCGGCCGCGCCGACCGTCGCGATCGCAGAGAAGCCCTCGGTGGCCGTCCTGCCATTCCACAACCTGAGCGCCGACGAGGACAACGCCTACTTCAGTGCCGGAATCACCGAGGAGATCATCAGCAAGCTCTCCCGCATCGACGGCTTGGAGGTCGCCTCCCGCAGCTCGGTCGCCGCCTTTACCGATCCGGCTCGGGATGTGCAGCAGATCGGCCGAGATCTGGGCGTTCGGTATCTCCTCGACGGGAGTGTTCGGCGCGCTGGCGAGCAGGTGAGAGTCTCGGCGCAGCTCGTGGATGGCACGACGGGTCGCAATCTCTGGTCCGAGGACTTCGACGGCAGTCTCGAAGATGTCTTCGCGATGCAGGAACAGACGGCGCTGAAGATCGCGGAGCGTCTGGATCTCGAGCTGAGCCCCGAGGAAGAACGTGACGTGCAGCGCCAGCTGACCGACAACGTAGCTGCCTACGACGCGTACCTCCAGGGAATGGCCATGTCACGAAACTGGGGAGTCCGCGAGGGGTTGGATGCGGCAGGGAAGAAGTTCGAGCAAGCTCTCGAGTTGGATCCGAACTTCGCAGCGGCGATGGCCGGCTGGGCGACCGTCGAGAGTGATCTGTACCGGAATTTCGACACCGACGAAGAGCGAATGCGGCATGCGGAGGAGCTGGCGGAAAGAGCCGTCCAGATCGATCCGACCATCGCCGACGCGAGCCACGCTCTAGGCCTGATCGCCGGTAACCGCTTCGACTACGATCGGGCGGTCAGGCTGTTGGGGGAATCTGTGCGTCTCGATCCGAAGGAGCCCCGGTTTTGGGACAACCTCTCCTGGGCTCTGGCTTACCAGACCCCTCCGGACGGCGACAGAGCCGTCGAAGCGGCGCGCGAAGCGATTCGTCTACAGCCCATCTTTCCCGGTGCCTACTATCACCTGGGCCGCGGGCTGATCGCTCAGGGGAAGTACGAGGAGGCGAGAGAGGCCTTCGAGACTTCCATGGAGCAGAATCCCAGCTTCGGCTCGGGGCACCTGGGCCTCGCTCAGGTCGACATCGCGACCGGCGAGTGGGACTCTGCACTGAAGCAGATCGAACTGTCGGAGGAGAAGGGGACGGCTATCGTTCTCTACTACCAGGCGGCGGCGCTCGCTGGAAAGGGAGAGATCGACCAGGCCCTGGAGGCTCTGGAGGGTGCGCTCCAGCTCGACTACCGCGACTTCGCGAATCTCGACGCCAGCCCCTATTTCGAGACTCTCCGTCAAGACCCGCGCTTCACAGAGTTGATTCAGCGCTACCGGAACTGACCCGAAACACTCCGAGAATCACTGACGGCACCTGACAGTCCTCTGGGGCACCATGGTCCCGAGGCTGGAAGGTGCCACCCGTTTCCCGTGCGATCGGAAACGTGCCTGGCACCTGCTACGGGTCGAGAGGCCGGAGAGGAGGTCCCATGGAAGCCCAACGCATGGTGGAGACGGTCGGAGCGGCGAAGCAGTGGCTTCGGACGGTGAGAGTCGGCGAAGGGATGCACAGCAAAAACCTGACGATATTCCCGCTCTATTGGGAGGGTGAGAAGGCGAAGGCAAGCAGCGAGTCGGCGCCGAGTTGGGGTGAGGGTGAGGTGGATGGCGGCAGGAAGGCCCGCTATCAGTTACTCGCTGATGCCATCGAGGCGAAGCAGGCGAGGGTGGAGGAGACGAGTGAGTCGGGAGATGTGCCGCTGTTGGCGGTGAGGAATGACGGTTCGACACCGATCCTGATCCCGGAGGGCGAGATCCTGATAGGGGCCAAACAGAACCGGACCGTGAACCTGACGCTGCTCGTGGCAGCCAAGACCCAGATGCAGATGCCGGTGAGCTGTGTCGAAGCCGGCCGGTGGAGTCGGTCATCGAGACATTTCGAGGCCAAGGCCTGGGCCCATCCCAAGCTGCGAGAGCTCAAGGTCCGCAGCGCCCAGAGCTATCGTCGGGAGACCGGAATGGCCCGAGCGGATCAGAGTGCGGTCTGGAAGGAGGTGGACGATCACCTCGATGACTTCGATATTCCCGCACCGACCCGGGACCTGGCGCTGAGCTTCGAGGAGCCCGCTGTCTACACGAGTGAGTACCGCGAGCGGATCGAGCTGCCGGAATCGGCTTGCGGCTTCCTGGCGGCCCGCGGCGATGAGGTGATCGGGCTGGATCTGTTCGATTCGGCCCAGACGCTTCAGAAGCTCTGGAGGCGGATGTCGGATGCCTATTTCGTCGAGGCCGCGCGGGGCGATGAACGCCTCGAAGAGACTCCGGGGAACGTGGCGAGCAAGTTTCTCTCGGCAGTGGAAGATCGCCTCGTACCTGCCGCGAAACAGCCCCAGCTCGGCTTCGAGATGGAGCTGGTGGACGGTGCCCTGGCCGGCTCGGCCCTCTGGTACGACGGGGCCATCTGCCACCTGTCGGCCTTCAGCACGAACAACTAGCCCCCACCGATCCACCCGTTCTGGGGCTTGGGACCTGGGTCCTGGGTCTTGAAGCGGCCGGCGCCCTTGCCGGCCGGTATCTCCTGGAGAGTCCGACGTGGGGCCCCCCAGGGGGCTATCCTCCCTTCCGCTGCAAGAACCCCCATGGAGGTCCCCACGCCGAACCCTTGGCGGCGCTGTAGGTCCCCTGTTGAGCTGTTTCCCCTAAGCCCTCAAGCCCCTACGCCCCTACTGCCCCATTGCCT
>JARFQS010000026.1 GCA_029287645.1 Thermoanaerobaculia bacterium
GCAAGACCCAGGTCCCAAGCCCCAGGACGACATAGGGGCGGGCCCTTGCCCTACATCCCGCATCGAATCGTGGCTAGCGCCCTTCGAGCTCGGAGGTCCAGTTGACGACCAGGGTGATGGGCTCGAAGGCGCTGTCGCCCACCGTATTCATCAGGAAGCGATCACCGTCGGCGGTCACGTCGTAGTCGAAGACGTTCGTCGGCATGCGAGGCGTGTCGAACAGCTCGCTGATCTCTCCGATCTGGAAACCTGCACCGGTCGGATCGACCTCGGCCACCATGAGCTTTGCCGCGGGTGTCAAGAAGTACAGCTCCCGGCCGTCGCCTCTCCAGCGAGGCTGAGAGCCCCCTTCAGCCGAAACCTGCCACTTGCGACCGGGATCGGGGAAGGTCGTAACGTAGATCTCGGGCCGGCCTGACTCGTCTGATTGATAGGCGACCCACCGCCCATCCGGAGAAAACTGCGCCGCCCACTCGTTGAATTCTGTCGCCACGAAGTCGAAGGGCTCAGCTCCGTCATCCAGAGGCAGAATCCTGAGATCGGCATTGCTGACGCCACCTCCCGTCCCCTTGACGAAGGCCACATATCGGCCGTCCGGAGACACGTCCATGGGAAGATCGACATCCTTGCTCACCCAGAGCTCCTCATCGGTGCCGGAACCTTCGACATCCTTGGCGAAGAGGTCGAAGTCCGCGACCCGCGACGAGGCCCAGACGATGCGCTTCCCGTCGTGGGACCAAATGGCTCCGACGTCTTCCGAAGGGTCGAACGTGAACCGGCTGCGGACGCCTCGATCCAGATCGTAGATCCAGATGTCACCGGCACCCGTCTCCGGGTCGCCGATGGTGATCGTCGCCAGCTTCTGATCTGGAGACAGCACGGGGCCGACGTTGAAGGCCGGGTCGCCCACGGTCTTTAGACGAGCACCATCGCGGTTATACCAGGCAAGCTGCGTCGTCAGATCGCCGCCGCCGATCTGGTACGCAAGCAAACCCTGCTGCGAAACAGCGAAGGCCGCAATCGCGGCTCCCGACATGGCAACGACGCCTTCCACCAAGGGCTTCGGTTCGCCAGCGAACTCGAGGCGGGCGCTGTCGAAAGGCTGAGCCAGCAAAGCGTCGCCGCGGGCGAACAACAAGTACCCGGAGGCGTACTCGGCCTGGGAAGAGGCGTTGGCCAGACGCCTCGGCTCCATCCCATCGAGCGAGGAGACCCAGATTCCACTGCCTGCCACAGCCGTGCCCATAGCTCCTACTCGAGTGAAGTAAACAAAGTGTCGGCCATCAGGAAGAAAACGGGGGTGCCGGTGACTGTTCTCTCCTGCCTCCTCATCGAGTTGCGTAACCGGTTCCGATGGGCCTCCATCCGCCGAGACCTTGTGGATAGGACCATTGTGAACAGGCGCGAAGAGAATGACACCGTCCTGATTCCAGGCCCCTCCCTTGGCATTCGTGGCGTCGGCCATGGTTATGGACGGACCTCCTGCAGCATCGACCTTCTTCAGCTTGCCCTCCGCAAAGTACCCGACCTGTCGACTGTCCGGCGACCAGAAGGGATAGGCTGCACCTTCGCTTCCTTCGATCTCCCGTGACGACGTCTCATCGAGTGGGCGCACCCAGAGCCTTGTGTTTCCGTCCCGTCCTACGGCAGCCCAGGCGAGCACCCGTCCATCCGGTGAAACGGTCACTGGGCCGGGAGCCGACGGGCTGAGGCTGAACACCGTATCCACGGCTGGTGCAATCTCGGCTCGCAGGACGCGCTGCTCGGGCGTGGTGTCGCGCAGCAAGAGCCCACCAGCAGCGAGAGCAGCTATGGCGAAGATCGCCGCCACAACCCAGGCCATTCGCTCTCGTGACTTTCGGCGGCTTGCAACTGGCAGAGGCACTCCGGCCTGCGAACCGGCGTCTTGGATCCACTCGAGCTGCAACTTCAGATCGTGAGCGCTCTGAAAGCGGTCATCGGGGTCTTTCGCATGGCAGGTGCGAATGACCCGATCCAGAGCCGGAGGCGCCAGAGGCTGCAACTCGGCCAACGGCGCGGGCTCGCGGTCGAGGACCGATGCGATCAGGCTGGCCTGGGTCTCACCCTGAAACGCTCGCTGACCCGTGGCCATCTCGTACAGCACCGAGCCGAACGCGAAAAGATCGCTCCTCGCGTCGGCTTCCTTGCCCTCGAGCTGTTCGGTAGCCATGTACTGGAACGTGCCGACCAGCATGCCCTCCGTCGTCAAAGGGCTCATGGTCGGCGACTGGGTGGGTGCGGTCGGATCCGAGAGTGCTGCCGACCCCTTGGCCAATCCGAAATCCAGGAGCTTGGCTCCCGTGCGGGTCAGCATGATGTTGCCTGGCTTCAGGTCGCGGTGCACGAGTCCCTGCCGGTGCGCCTTGTCGAGCGCATCGGCGATCGAAGTCGCTATGGGTAGTAGCTCGTGCATCGGCACCGGCCCCTTCTCGAGCCGTGCCGCGAGGGTGTCGCCGTCGAGAAACTCCATGACGAGAAAATCGACTCCGTTCTCGGAGCCGATGTCATGCAGAGTGCAGATGTTGGGATGCTGCAGGCTGGAAACAACCCGAGCTTCACGCTCCAGCCTCTGGCGCAGCTCGGGGCTCTCCGAAAGGTGCTCAGGCAGCACCTTGATCGCCACCTCACGTTCGAGGCGTGTGTCGCGGGCCCGATACACCTCACCCATGCCCCCAGCACCCAGGGGCTCGACGATCTCGTACGGGCCGAGCTTGCTACCTGCTTCGAGCGTCATAGAAGTGTGGCGCATTGTAACGCATGCGCGGTGTGGAGGTATGATGTAGATAGGTCATGGAAGACATCGGCAGTTGGGCCTGGCTCATCATCGCGATCTTTGTCGTCGTAACGCGGGTGTTGCCGCGCCTGTTTCGCGGCAAGACGAGTAGCGCAGAAGTACCGGAGCCTCCCCGCCCCCAGCCCCCACCGGAGCCCGAGCCCATCCAGGAGGGCGCCGGCACGGGTATGGACCTCGAGACGCTGGCGAAGTCCCTGGCGCTGCCAAGACCCAAGAGGGGCGCTTCCGCACCACCCCCCATCGAGCCGAAGTAGGCACCCGTCAAGAGCCGTTCAGGGCCTTCCGATCCTCAAGGTATCGCGCCGGACCAGGCATCCGTGTCTCCGGACTCGAAGCCGTCGGAGAAGATCTCGCAGTGAGACGGAACGCTGGTGAGCCAGGGATCGAAGTCGAGGCTGCCGGTGCCCGTCACTGCAACAGTGTCACCCGACCCCGGCCCGTCGCCGGAGGGACCGTCCGCGGAGCCCCACCAGTTGTTCTCGAAGGTCGCCGCCCCGGTGCCGTCGTGAATGACACCGTCGACGTTGTCCTCCACGCAGTTGCCGGTTGACAGGGCACCCATCGCCGAGTCCCCATCGATCTGGATACCGACGGTGCTCCACCGAATCTGGTTGTCACGGATCTCGTGATCGATGCCGCCGTTCGAAAGCCGGATCGCGGTGTTGTTTGGCGCCATGACCCCGTTGGCGTCGACCCCGAGCCAGTTCCCGACGACGAGATTCCCATCCCCGCTGCCGGCAACCGAATCGATGTTGATGCCAGTCGAGGTATTGGCGATCACATTACGCTCGAGGTCATCGGAGACATTGTCCTCGTTCGTGCCGATCAGATTGTCTCTCGAGCCCTGTCGGATATACACACCCAATGCTGAACCCAGAGATGTCACACCGTCAGCACCCAGACCGACGTAGTTTCCGGCCACGACGTTGTTCCAGTTGCCGTTGATATAGACACCGGTCGACGCAGCGATGACATTCCGCTCGGCCAGGTCATCGACGCCGTCGCCATCGACTCCGACAATGGCCCCTTGACCACTCTGACCGATGGAAATACCGGTGGAGGTGCTGACCTTGGAAGAGCCGTCGGCGGATACCCCGAGGTGGGTGCACTCTACGCGGTGGGCGCCCGAGGAATACAAGGCAATGGGGTACTTCCGACTCAGCGCCAGCCCGCGAATAGTGCTCGGATCCTCGCTGACGATCAGGAACGTATAGAGCGAGAAAAAACCCTCCGGATCCCCGAGAATCTCGACCCGCATGTACGAAGGCGCGGAGGCCGTTGCACACACGTTGGCCGGAGCCGTGCCATATCGGGGCTGAGTCGTGCCGTCGACGACGACAGCCTCGTCGATCGCCTCCGGGGCCGTGAGGAGATCGATCGTGCAGACGCCAGCGGCCGAGCACTCCCCCTCGGGAATCGCGAACTCGATTCTGTCCTCACCCGGATTGTCGTTGGCGTCGATGATCGCCTGCCGGAGTGTTCCGACGCCGCTGTCAGCGGTTGAAGTGACCGTGAACGTAGCCCCGTTCACGACTGCTACGGACCATGCGATCGACATCACCACAGCGACACCCAGAGATCTCATGATGCCTCCTCCTCGTAGTCGGGTTACTCGGGCTGCGGCGCGCTCCAGGGCGGCACGACATCGTTGCTTCGTGCGTACGCTATCAACTGGCCTAGATGCTCATGGGAGTGGCTGAGGAGAATCAGCAGCACACCGCCCTTCGTCATCTTCATCCCGAAGAACTCGACCTCATCGCCGAGCTGCTCCGCCGGATAGTCACCGATGGCGCTCTTGCCATACGCCATCGACTTCTGGAGCCTGGCGATGACATCCGCCTTGGCGGTGATGTTCTTCTCCATCTCCTGCATCTTCGCCATCATGTCCTCGGACGTGTCCATTCCCTCCGGGGGGGCCACTCCGAGCATCACCGGCAGACCGAGATTGGCCCCCGCGACATGCATCAAGGTCTCGGACGTCGAACGGACACCCTCTGCGGGGCGCCAGGTGAAGAGCTCTTCCGGCATCGCCTCGGCCAGCTGCACGAGCCTTCCCGAGACAAATTCGAAATTGCCGGCCAATTCGGCCAAGTACATCGAGCCTTCGCCTTCGTGATGCTCGGCCAGAGCAGGGGCACCCAGAGACAACACGAGACAGACGAGCAATGTAATTCCGCGCATCAGAACCTCTCCTTTCAGAAATGTCGGGGCCATTCTAGCCGACAT
>JARFQS010000182.1 GCA_029287645.1 Thermoanaerobaculia bacterium
CCTCTGACCTTGCATGGGCTCTGAGATCGCAACACGTGCCTACTCCCTGTCGTATGAAGTCAAGGTTGCTCTCGTGTTGTAGCCGTGCTGGCATCGAGCGGCGCAGATCTCTCGAGAGCGTGATTCGAAAGAGAGGATTTCCAATGTCTCGGTTCTTGCTGAGAGGCCTCCTGTCTCTCTCCCTGGTCGTCCTGGTCGCAGGCTGTGCACTGGAACCCGAGCCTCAGACCGCTCGGCCCGAATGGGATCTCGCAGGGCAGTACTTGGGCCAGGAGCCGCCTGGAACAGAGGTCGAGCTCTTCGCCCCCGGGTACATCTCGACGGCCATGTCGGAGGCCAACTCGGTCTTCACTCCCGATGGCTCCGAGTTCTTCTTTGCCGTCTGGCCGGGTCCTGGCCATGACATCACGGTCTTCTCGACCCACCTGGAAGATGAGCGTTGGACGGTCCCCGAGGTCCCCGAGTTCCTCCGTGGCGTCAGCGCCATCGATGTGGCGATCACGTCCGACGGTCAGCGGTTCTTTTTCTGCTCGAACCGATCCCGGACTCCCGGTGGACCGACGGAGGACAACTTCGACATCTGGTACGTCGATCGCCAGCCGAATGGTCAGTGGGGTGAGCCGGTCAACCCCGGACCGCCCCTGAACTCGGACCGGCACGACTACTACCCGACAGTCACGCTCGACGGTACGATGTACTTCCACTCGTCGCGAGATGGGGGGCTCGGTGGACGCGATATCTACCGGTCCGAGTGGGTCGAGGGTCGCTATCAGGAGCCCGAGAACGTTGGCGCACCCATCAACACGACCTCACACGAGGGCGATGTCCTGGTGGCTCCGGACGAGAGCTTCCTGATCTTCAACTCCCGCGGTCACGAGTCAGTTGAGGGCGACAGCAGCCTGTGGATCTCTTTCCGCGGCGAGGACGGCGCCTGGCTGCCGCCGCACAACATGGGCCGCTACATGGCCGGGGACCCGACCGACTACTGTCCGATGCCCTCTCCCGATGGCCGCTACTTCTTCTTCTCCAGTAACCGATTCCACCCCGATCGCTCGAGCATGGATCTGGACTACCCGACCCTGCGTGAGATCAACCGTGGACCGGGAGGTGGGTTCAGCGACGTCTACTGGGTGGAGGCATCCATCATCGAAGAGGCGCGCAGACAGTTCTTCGACAGCAACCAGGTCCCGGCCGGCAAACGCCTCAGCCTGCCAGGTTCATCTTGACGAGAAAGGGCTTCCAGCGAGGATCGGAGTGGAGGGGCCTGAGCCAGACATTGTTCTTGATCCCGACCAGGCCGAAGATCTTCTGCTCATAGGCGCGCTCGAGCCACTGAAAAGCCTCATCTACTTCGCCGCGCTGGGCGTAGATCTGAGCGTAGCCCCATGCAGCGTCATCCCCGAATTCGGCCTGCATCTCTTTCAGAGCCTCATCGGCAGCGGCACGATCACCGAGAGCATCCAGGGCGAGAACGCGCCCCGACAGATGGAATGGCCGGAAGCCTTCCTGGTTGTACTCGGCGAGCGCCGCCTTGGGTCGACGCTGCACCAGGTACACGTTGCCCAGAAAGCCCCGGATCAGCGGCGCTTCGGGATTGAGCTCGATGACCTTCTTCAAGGCGGTCTCGGCATCCTCCAGGCGGTCGGCAGCAAAATAGACCGTGCCGAGATTCATATAGGTCACGAGGTTCAGAGGATCGATCTCGAGGGCACGTCTGTAGAGCTCGATGGCTTCCTCGAGGTTGCCCATCGCCCCGATGACCATCGCCGAGTTGTGGATGACCCGGGGGTTGTTGGGCTCGAGCTCGAGGGCTCGGCGGATCGAAGCCTCGGCGCTCGCGAAGTCGAAATCGCGGCGCATGTCATTGACCCCGCGCCGCGAGTAGGCAATGGCCAGATTCGGATCGAGCTCGAGGGCTTTGTCGAGGGCCTGACTCTGCTTCAAGGTGTTCTCGTCGGCCTCCCTGGGGGAGGTGCTGAGCTCGGCCAATCTCGCGTAGCCGAGGCCGAGCTCGGCCCACACCGGTGCGTAGTTGGGAGAGATGACCTGGGCTTCTTGCAGCAGATCCATGGCCTTGTAGGTGTCCTCGACGGTCTGCTTCTGCAACAGATACCGTGACTGGAGCATCAGGTTGAAGGCCTCGGCACTGGCATCTTGCGCGGCGGCCTGGGCGCTTCCCAGCAGTGTCACCTTGAGTGCCTCGGCAACCGAGGAGGCGATGTCATCCTGAACGACGAAGATGTCCTCGAGAGTCCGGTCATAGGTCTCGGACCAGAGGTCGAAGCCGTCCTCGACGTTGACCAGGTTGGCGCTGATCCTTACCTGATCGCCGGACTTGCGCACACTACCTTCGAGAATCGTCGCAACCCCGAGCTGCTCGCCGACGCTCCGCAGGTCCTCTTCGGTGTCCTTGAAGGCGTTGGCCGAGGTGCGACCCGCCACCTTGAGCTCGGAAATCTTGACCAGGACGTTGTGGAGCTCCTCGGTCAGGCCTTCAGCAAAATACTCGTTCTCCTCGTCGGTGCTCATGTTCTTGAAGGGGAGCACCGCGATCGAGTTGGTGGCGACGGAACCGGCCGGAGCTGCAGTTCGAGCTTGGGCCCTATCGGCGGTCGCCGCCGCAGTTTCCGGCTCGTCCGTGCTCCGACCGAGCCACCAACCGGCAAGAAGCGCCAGGACGACGACAATCGCGAGGATTCCCAACAAGCCCTTCCGTGAACCGGTCGCTGCCGGGACTGCTCCCGAATGTGCTGCTGAAGCTGGGCTTGGAGCCACGCCGGTGGCGGGATCGATCGTTGCCGCGGTCGCTGGACCGGGCACGGCACCCGATCCTGATGCAGGTGCAGCAGTGGTGGATGCAGGTGGGGCCGCCGGCATTGTGCCGCTCACCACAGTCGCTGATCCCGATTCGACCTCTTTGCGCAGGCCCTTGAGCTCGTTGTGGACATCGAGTGCCGACTGGTATCGCTCGCGAGGTTCCTTCTCGAGGCAGCGATGAATGACCCGCTCGAGATGTCTAGGTAGCTCGTCCCGCCTGTCGGTAATCGGCACGGGCCTGTCCTTGAGCACGCTCGAGGCCAGTGCAATCCCGCTGTCGCCCTGGAAAGGGCGCTGGCCCGTGACCATCTCGTACATCACGATGCCGAGCGAGAAGATGTCGGTACGGTGGTCGACAGCTTGGGCCTGAAGTTGCTCGGGCGACATGTAGGGGGCCGTCCCCATGACCGTGCCTTCACCAGTGAGTGCAGCAGTCGGTTCGGCGGCCTGGGTCGGTTGATCTTCCGAAGGCATGATCGCCTCGACCGCCAGCTTGGCCAGGCCGAAATCGAGAACCTTGACGCGGCCGTCCGCGGTCACCATGACGTTGGCCGGCTTGAGATCGCGGTGCACGATGCCTCGCTCGTGCGCAGCCGCCAGGGCGTCGGCAATCGGCTCGGCGATGTCGAACACCTTGGTCAATGGCAGCCCGCCCGGCGGCACGATTCGGTCGAGACTGTCGCCATCGATGTGCTCCATGATGAGGAAGCGACGCCCGCCGTCTTCTTCGATGTTGTAGATGGTGACGATGTTGGGGTGGTTGAGCGCTGCAACCGCCTTGGCTTCCCGCTTGAAGCGCTCGAGGCGCTCGGGATCGTCTGCCATGGACTGCGGCAGCACCTTGAGCGCCACCTTGCGATCGAGCTCGGTGTCCTCGGCGAGATAGACCTCGCCCATGCCGCCCTCACCGAGCTTCGAAACGACTTTGTAGTGGGAAAAGGTTTCGCCGATCATGTGCAGCTCCTTCGCAGTCCCATCGTGCGGAGTTACTCCGCCTTCTCCTCATGCCGAACGGGAAGTCCTGAGGATTTGCTGCCGCATCCTACTACAGCGTTGTTGGTAGGAAGCTGAGCGAAGGGTTCTAGAGGAGACGAAGAGGTCCGTTGACGATTCAGGTTCCGAGTCGTATAGTGAGTCATAACGACTCACAATAGACTCATCACGGAGAATGTCTCAGACATGAATCAGTTGACCGTCCGCGGGTTCGATCCGGAACTGGAGAAGCGTTTACGTGACCTCGCTTCACAGAGACAGATATCTCTGAATCGGGCAGCTCTGGCCCTGATGCGAAGGGGAGCGGGCCTCTCGGAACCGAGCAAGTTGGGCAAGGAGGTCGGCTCGGCCCTGGATTCATTTATCGGCGTCTGGTCGGAAGAGGACGAGGCGGAGTTCTCGAAGGCACTCGAGCCTCTCGAGCAGATCGACCCAGGGCTGTGGTCGTGAAGATCGCCCTCGACACCAACGCTTACTCCGCCCTTATGCGGGGCCACCGGGACGTGGCCAGCCTGATTCGTCGAGCGGAGTCAGTTCTCATTCCGGCCGTCACCGCCGGCGAGCTTCTTTACGGATTTCGAGCAGGCAGTCGCTTCGACGAGAATTCCACCCGGCTCGTGGCGTTGCTGGCCGCACCTGGTGTCGACCTGTTGCCTGTGACCCTGACCACCGCCGACCGCTTCGGGCGCATCGCGGCGCAGCTCCGCGAGAAGGGCACACCCATATCCACCAACGACATCTGGATCGCCGCCCAGGCCATGGATGTAGGCGCGGACCTTCTCTCCTCCGACACTCACTTCAGCGCAGTGGACGGTCTTGCGTGGATTCCCTTTTCGCCCGCCGATGGAGACAGCGTGCGAGAGAGCGTGTGGGAATACCACACGGGCCGAGCCTACTGAGCATCAATCAGTCCACTCAGAGCCTGGTCGCTGTGGCTAGTATCGGAGTTTCCCTCAGTCCCGCGTCGAAACGTGGGGGACAGCGCGCTCCTGGGCCCAGGTGTTGACCGCCGCGATGTCCGAGGCTTCGATCTCGGCGAGCTCGGACTCCAGAACCGCCCACTCCGCCTCGAGATCCTCCAGGCGCTCTAGCGCTCCCGCGGCCACCGGCGGGCCGGCATCGTCGATGACGTCGAGCAGGTGGCGTACGTTCTTGAGCAGTCTCGGTGGAAGGCTGTCCTCGTCCTCGTAGGTTTCGTAGTCGACTTGAACGACTTTCCGCTCCCAGGAGGTCAAGCGATCGACGGCGCTCTTGCCGGCCTCGTGCAGCGCCTCGGCGTCGGGGTGCCGAGCGAGCAGCGCTTCGATCTGATTACGCGACGTGCGAATGGCCGCCAGGCCATCGAGTAGCTCGTTCATCAAGCCGGTCATCTCCGAGATGTAGCGGTCCACCTCCGCGAACTCGCCAGCGGTCGCCTCGACACGACGATCGGGCAGCAGAGTGAGCTCTGCCGTGTCCTCGACATCGCCAATTCTGACGCGCACGCTGTAGGTGCCTGGCATCACGTAGGCACCGGCGAAGCCCTCGAACAGCCGAATGTCGTCGATGCAGTGTAGGCCGTCCCGCCGCATGTCCCAGACCCAGCGATTGGCGCCCTGCTTCTTGGGCGGATAGCTGACCTCGAAGGGTAGGCGCTGGTCCATGTTGCCGAGGATGCAGCGCTCGAAGTCTCCCTCCTCACTCGAGTAGCGGCGCACGACTTTCCCGTCCGCATCGCTGATCTCGATCGTCAACGGCCCCTCGTGTTCATCGCGGATGTGATAGCCGAGTACCGCGCCTTTAGGTGGGTTCGAGCCTGCGGCACCGCCACCGCCACCCCAGCCGCGGCGGATCATCTCGACCGGCCCAGGCGTGATCAGGTGCAGCGGCTTCGCCGCCATCTCCGGAGTCATGCTTCTCAGGCCGGTGAGGTCGTCGAGTACCCAGAAGCCCCGTCCCTGCGTGGCGGCGACGAGGTCGTCTTGCCGAATCATCAGGTCGGTGATCGGCACCGGTGGCAGGTTGAGGTCGAGCGACTGCCAGTTCGACCCGTCGTCGAACGACACGTACATGCCACCCTCACCACCCGCGTAGAGCAGGCCCCGCCTTTCCGGGTCCTCCCGAACGACGCGGATGAAGTTGTCGCGGGGCAGGTCGGCGTCGAGCCTCGTCGCGCTGGCCCCATAGTCGGTCAGCTTGTAGATGTAGGGCTGAAAGTCGTTCATCTTGTAGCCGGCCACCGCGACGTAGGCCGTGCCCGGGTCGTGCGGACTGACGTCGATGGCGTTGACCGTGGCGCCACCGAGGTCGCCCGGAGTCACATCGCTCCAGGTCTCGCCGTCGTCGCGTGTCACATGCACGAGCCCGTCGTCGCTACCCACCCAGATCGTGCCGTACTCGTGCGGGGAGGCGGTGATCACGAAGAGGGTGCCATAGAACTCGGCACCGACGTTCTCCGCCGTGATCGGGCCGCCGTTGAGCCCTTGTTTGTCCTTCTCGTTTTTGGTCAGGTCGCCGCTGATCTCCTCGAAGGTGACGCCACGGTCCTTGGTGCGGAGTAGCTTCTGGGTACCGTAGTAGATGACACTCGGGTCCTGCACCGACGCGGTCACCGGGGCGTTCCAATTGGCCCGGTACCGCAGGTCCTTCGATTCCATCCCGAAGACGAACTCCGGATACGGCTTGATCTCCCGCGTTCGCTGGGTCTCGGCGTCGTACTCGGTCAGCGTGCCGTTGATCGTGGTGGCGTAGATGAAGCGGGGATTGTCCGGATCGAAGGCGATGTGGGCGCTTTCGCCGCCACCGACGGGATGGAAGTCCTTGGCGGTGATGCCGCCGCCGTAGGTCTCGCTGAGAATCGCCACGGTCGAGTTGTCCTGCTGTCCGCCGTAGATGCGGTACGGGAACAGGTTGTCCGTGTTGACGCGGTAGAACTGCGCCGTCGGCTGGTTGTGGATGCTCGACCATGACTCGCCGCCGTCGAAGGTAATCGTGGCGCCGCCGTCGTTGGCCTGGATCATGTTCTGGTTGTCGTGCGGGTTGATCCAGAGGTCGTGGTGGTCACCATGCGGCGTCGAGCGTTTCTCGAACGTCTTGCCACCATCGATCGAGCGCATGAACGGCGCGTTCATGACGTAGACGATGTTGTCGTCGACTGGGTCGGCGGCGATGTGCATGTAGTACCAGGACCGGGTCCAAAGGATGCGGTCACCGTTCACCAGCTTCCAGCTCTCACCGGCATCGTCGCTCCGGTACAGACCTCCCTCGCCCGGCATGGCTTCCACGATGGCGTAAAGGCGGCTGGGATTGCTGGCAGAGACGTCGATCCCGATCTTGCCGATGAGCTCCGGCAGACCCTCGGTGAGCTTTTTCCAGCTATCGCCGCCGTCCGTCGACTTGAAAATGCCGCCTGCGTGTCCCCCGGATAGCACATACCAGGGCTTCCTGCCGTGCTCCCACATGGCGGCGTAGAGGATCCGCGGATTGCTGGGATCCATCCGCAGGTCGGTGGCGCCGGTCTGGGCGTCGACCGCGAGGACCTGGTCCCAGGTCTGCCCACCGTCGGTCGTCCGATAGACGCCGCGCTCCTCGTTCGGACCCCAGATCTGACCTTGGACCGCCGCATAGGCGATGTCGGCGTTGCCCGGATGGATCTTGAGGCGGGCGATCTGCCCGGCCTTCGGCAGCCCGATGTGCGACCAGGTCCTGCCGGCATCGGTCGATTTGTACATCCCGTCGCCGTGGCTGGTCGTGACCCCGCGGATCGACTTCTCCCCGGTCCCGACATAGATGACGTTGGGGTCGGACTGCGCCACGGCTATGGCGCCGATCGTGCCGACGTTGAAATAGTCGTCCGAGAGATTCTCCCAGGACAGGCCGGCATTCTCCGTCTTCCATAGGCCACCACCGGTGGCACCCATGTAGTAGAGCTGTGGGTTGTCGGGTACACCCACGACAGTCGTGACTCGGCCGCCGCGGAAGGGACCCACGAACCGCCATTCCATGGTCGAGAGAAGTGATGCGTCGATCGTCTCTTCAGCGGTCGCTGCGTGCGAAAGCGACACCGAGGCGACGAGAATTACGAACAGGACAGCACTGAAATGGAAACTTCTTTGCACTGGATCCCCCTCCGCCCGCCAAGAGATTGCGGGCCGCTCTGAGCATACTAGTTTCCGCCGAGCCATCAAGCGCCTTTGGCCTGATGGCAGGGAACGAGACCTCAGTCGGGGCGGACGAAGGTGCTGTCGTGCAGGGGTACGTTGACGTCGAGTGCCTGAACAGCGGCGCGCCAGGTGCCATCGGAGCTCGAGACCCAGCGCGGGTGATGGATGTCGTCCTTGACGAAGTCCCAGGGGCCGGAGAGGCTACCGGTGTCGTCGTCCCAGAATCCGAACGCATAGGGCTCGCCCTTCGCATCCAGTTCGAGCCACAGGATTCGCTGATCGCCGGCGAAGATCTCCAGGCGCCCGTCCTCGCCAATGCCTAGAGACAACTCGGGATCACGAGCGGCGACGCGGTGGATGGTCCGGTAGAGATGAGCCGCGTACCATCTCATGTCATCCTTGACGCGATCGGCGGGCACGTCTTCGATCTTGCCAGCGCGGTTCAGCCGCCAGTTGTTGTTCGTGTCGATGACGCGGATCAGGTGAAGGTCCTGGGCGGTCGTCTCGATGCGGAAGCGGGGTTGCTCGAAGTCCATCGTGATGACCGCGTAGACCACGGTGGGCTCACCGGCCCGATTCTGCTGCGAGCCGTTGATCGTGTTCTTGAGTCCCGCCCACGCGACTCGGCCGCCGAGTCGGTCGAGCATCTTGTCGGCCAACGCCTCGGCCGAGGTGTTCCGTGCGTAGGCAAGTGGTGACACAAGAACTGCGGTGAGTCCCACCATCAGAGACAGCGTCCATAGGCGGTTGGGGCAACTCTCGTGCCTGAGTGATCTGGACATAGTCAACTCCCTTGCCTGAAAAGTGCCCCTATCTACGGCCCGCACACAGAAAGGTTGAGTACAGTCCCAGAGATTGGCGATGCGCAGGATCCCCTCCTTCCTCGACCTCGACCCACAGAGGAACAAAGAGACTTGGGACTCCAGCCGGCACTCGGATGACTCGGAGGCCGGCCCTGAGCCACCCCGCCACGCCTCCACCGTCGGCGTCACTCTGCCCACCGAAACCGGGTGACAGGCACCCCATATCAGGTCGAACCTCAGAAGCTGTACTCCAGCCAGACTCTCAAGGAGCGGCTCTCCATCGGGTGGAGGTGGACATCCTCGATTCCCTCGACCGGCTCGATCTGACCGGTCGGGCTGGTCTCCGCCGGTAGCCGCGACGCGTAGTAATACTGGATGTCCGGATCCTCACGGTCGAGCAGGTTGAATCCCTCCACGATGAGGCGCAGCCCGTTGCGAAAGCCGTAGCCGAACCGGCCGTTGAGCAACGACGAAGAGCTGCCACGTACCGTTCCGTCTTCCGTCAGCGGTATGTCGCCGAAGTAGCGCCAGCGCAGGCTGCCGAACCAGCCGATCGGCTCACCCAAAGCCAGACCCAGCTGTAGCGTGCGCCCGATCGCGCCCGGGATCTCTGTCGAGTCCGGTGGCACATCCGTGAACTCCGCATCGGTGAACGTAACGTCGAACTCGAACGACACCCAAGGTCGGACACGGTAGAAGTTGGCGAATTCGACCCCGGTCCGCCGGCTCGGTGGCCCCGGCTCGGTGGCCGCGGCGTCGCCCAGATAGACCAACTCGGAATCGAGGGCGAGGTGAAAGACGGTCAACGTCGACTGGAGCCCCTCGAAGAAGGTGGTACGAACACCGACATCGACACCTTCGGCCCGGACGAGCGGATCGGCGGACGCGATCGGCTCCAGGGTGATCGGATCGACGGTGGCGACCCAGCCCCGCGCATCGTTGCTGTGAAAGCCCCAGCCCCAGTTGAGATAGAGCTCGGTGCTATTCCAGGGGCCGAAGACGAAGCTCAGCTTGGGACTGAGGATGGAGTCATCGCGCTGCCCTCGGTTCTCGGGCAGCTCGGTATCGACATCGGCATCGTAGTAGTCACCACGGATCCCGGCGATCATTCGGATCTTCTCGGTCCAAGCGATCTCGAGGTCACTATAGGCACCCAGCATGAGCTGGCGGATCTTGTAGGCAGCGATGAGGCCCCCGGGCCGCGCCTCGCCCGCGACAGCTCGTCCGAGACTGTTGTCGATGTCGTGATACTGCCCATCGAGCCCGTACCGCCAGGTCAAGATCCGATCGCCCCACTCGACCATCCGCGACTGATCGGCGGAGAGCCCGTAGATCCATCGATCATCCGTCTGCAGGAAGGCATCATCGTCATTGTTGCATCGGGTCGCGGTGCCGTACTCCAGGCAGTAGGTGAAGTTCGACACCAGATTGAGGTCGTAACCGATCGCGTAGGCGGCGATGCTCGTCAAGGTGGTATCCCTGTGCCAGTGGACCTCACTGGCGAGACTGTAACGGCTCGAATCGCCGTTCGGAGAAGGGTCGACGAAGCCGAACAGCGGCACAGTCCTGTCCACCGTTCGCCGGGGAATCTGATCGGAAGCCTGCCAGTCGCCCTCGTAGCCCATTGCCGTTACCGACCAGTGGCTGCGAGACCGACTTCGCGAGTAGCGCAACATGCCGTTGAGCTTGGTGAGATCATCCGGCTTCACCCAAGGACCGTCGTAGTGGCTGTAGTCGAAAGCGCCCATCAGATCGCCTTCGCCCACCGCTGTCGATCCCATGAGCAGGCCGCGCTGGAAGTCATTGCCGCCGAGACCCAAACGAATCTCGGCCTTGGGCAGACGCGAGCGCAGAACCACGTCGGAGGAACCGGCAGCTGAGAAGTCTCCGACGTTGGCGAAGTACGTACCCTTGCGGAACTGCACGGATTCGATGAGCTCCGGGATCAGAAAGTTCAGATCAGCATAGCCCTGGCCGTGACCATGTGAGGGCATGTTGACCGGCAGGCCGTCGACGCTGAGGCTCAGATCCGTGCCGTGATCGAGATTGAAACCCCGCAGGAAGTACTGGTTGGCCTTGCCGCCACCGCTGTGCTGGGTGGCGATGACGCCGGGGATGGTCTCGACGACCTCACCGGTTCGCAGAAGCGGCCGTTTCTCGAGATCTTCGGCACCTGTCGCTCCCTCGGAGGCCGAAGCCGCAACACCCGTCATGTCGTCGGCTCGAGCGGTGACCGTCATCCGCTCCTCGAACCGGGTCTCTTCCTGCTCGGCTTCCGGTGGGGGATCGTGAGCGCCCATCGAGCCCACCTCCGGATAGCCCGAGCTCGACATATCCGCGGCGTGGGCGGGCCCACCGAAATGTAGTAGAACGGCCAGGAGCGCCCACACTACGCCTTGAAACAGTAACCTTTTTCGCCTCATCCTCGATAACCCTCTCTTGCTGGTCGCAACGAGTTTGCAGCAATCGGACCACACCAGCGTGGACCGGACGTGGAATCACGATCGGGACTTCGACTCAGCTGATGCCTGTAAAGGCCGAGAAGGGTGGGGCGCGACCGGGCGGACGCTTCAGATCGGGTGAGCGCCAAGCTCCTTGCGCATCGAGGGCAGCCGTGCGGTAGAGGACCTCGGGCAGGGAAACGACAAGGTCGCCACTCGGATCATCGACCATCAGCATGGTCGTCGGACCCTGGTAGACCTGGTCCTGGATCGGTGAGCGCTGCGGAGCTTCTCCTTCACGTGGAGTCTCCGGAGTCTCTGGGAGATGCTCGTGGCGGCCGGTATCGAGATGATCGTGGGCGACGATCTCGCCGTCGATGACATGCCGATGGGTCGGATGAGCCGCCTCATCGATCGCGTAGCCGAGAATACCGAGAATTCCCAGCAGCGTCCCGAACAAGCAGGTCGCCTTCCAGCGATCCAGCACTGGCTTCCAGGAGCGACTCATCGAAGCTAGCGTAGCAGGCTTCAGTCCAAGCTGTGACCTCTTCGACACACGGTAGCCGTTCCGTGTGCTTCAGTCGGTGGCGACAGAGTCACGGGGTCTGCAGTGTCTCGGAATCGGTCTGCCTGAACGAGGGCAACAGGACCAGATTGCCGACGAGTCGCCCACCCAGGAAGGCCGCGGCCGCCGCCACTGCGCCCACCATGTCCAGGGGCACCACGAGCACCGTGAGAATCGAGGCGATCGTCGCGATCTCCGCGACGGTGGCCCAGGTGATGGGCCGCGTATGCCTCGAGTGCATCAAGACTCCTCGCTGGAGTGACAGCAACACCGAAAGAGCCGGCAAAGGAATCAGCAGCCGAGCGGGCAGCAGGGCGAACTGATAGAGCTCTGTATCGAGTCCCGAGAGGGTCTGGAACCAGACCCTCGAAAGAGGTGTCGCCACGATGAGTGCCAGGCCGACCGACGTGGCGAGCCCGAGGCTGGCCGCAAAACGGAAAACAGGCCGACGGTTGGACTCACTGCGTCCGAGCAGGGCGATCACGACTTCTTGGTAGGCGAGTCCCAAGGCGCGAAAGATGAAGGTCAGTGCGTTGATGACCGGTAGCACCGCCAGCGATTCCAAGGATCGCAAGGCATGGCCCATGAAGAACGTCACCATGGGATGAGCGGCCAAGCCGACCACGGAAGTCCACGCAAGTGGCAGATAGAAGTTCCAGATGTCCCGATAGGTCACGAGCGTTCCGTCGGGCGCATCAGCCGAGGAGAGAAAGCGAATCTCGTCGTGCACCAGGTAGCGGGCGACCGCCGCCTCGACCAGAACTCCCGTGGAGAGAGAACAGGCGGCTAGCCAGGCCCCCGGGAGATCGGTGACAAGAAACAGCGCCACGGCTGTTGCAGTCATCGAGGTCAATCGAACCGCCGTACCGTACGCAACGAGGCGCGTCGAACCTCTGCGAATGAGAAGACCCTGATGAAACCTTCGGTATCCGATCGCGGCCGGCCACGGCACCAGGATCGCCATGGCTCCGCGGGTCAGCTCCGCGATCCTCTCGTCGAGTCCGAGCCAACCTTGAAGGACTATCTCGTGGGCAGGAGTGGCCACCAGGATGAGCATTCCCACCGTCATCAGCACATTGAGAACCATCGTGAATCGGCGCAGCTTGAGGTAGGGAATCCTCCCGTCGACCAGAGCCGTCGCGGCACCCATCATCATGATGACGGGAGCTTCGATGATGATGGCCATGGCGAAGGCCACTCCGTGAGCCGCCAGGTTGTAGCGGGGGTCGGGGAGCCTGGCGATGAGCGCCGCGAGGAACGGACCCTCGAAGGACATCATCAGCCACGTCGACGCGAGCGGCATCCAGAACCGCAAGATGTCCCGCTGACGGAGTGGGGTCGGCATCGTCATCGCGGACCAGCATAGCCTCGCCAGTCACGCGAGGCGAGTGGTACGGCTTCCCGCTGAGCCCTGAAGTCCTACCACCTCAGCGGGTGACAAATGCCAGTCAGTAGCCAGGCTGCTCGTTGTGGTTGTAGCAGAGCACTGTGGTTTCGGTGCAGGCTTCGGCCGGCCCCAGAGTAGGCGCCGCCGCCAGGGCCGCGTCCGAGGTGGTGGCGAACGGGCCCCACTTGATCGTCAGGCCGTCCTGATCGAGGCGGTAGGCTGCAGCCTGGTAGACGTCTCCGCCGGCCCAGCCGATGTCTCGCCACAGGATGAGAAGGTGCGGGGGTGTCCGTTGCAGCAGCTCACCGGCGGGCTCTCGAGTCTCGATGACCGAAGTGTCAGGCATGGTCCACGAGAACGGCTGATACTCAGATCGCTGTCGAAGGATCAAGGTGTCCGTGCCGGGCTCGTAGGACGACGGGTCGTACTCCCCGGTTTCCGTGGCGATCGGAACGAAAGATACGAGTTCGTCGGAGACAGTGCTCGCATCCGTCCGCTCGTACCAACCGCCGAGGTTGGTGAACAGGCTAGAGAAGTCGGTGTCGCCTTGCCACTGCGCGTTGCAGAGCGCCGCCTCGGCCCGCCAAGCCCACTGCAGCAGCTCGAATCGGGGCCGGTACCGTTGCGAATCGGGGTCGGCCATGTCAGCTTCCATCACAACCCCGTATGGATCGCGACGGTTGACATCCATGAAAGCGAAAACGCAGGCGTTGATGAGGCGGCCCTCGACGACAGCGGAAACGTTGAACTCCATCTGTGCCCATGGGTACTCGGGGTAGCCACCTCCACCTACCCGGTAGCCCGCGTAACCGGGGACCTCGTCCGCAAACACTTGGGGCTGAGCAACGGGGTCTCCGGCGCTCACCGCGATGGGCGAGACCCCGAGCAAGAGATCTGTGCCGGCGCCTACTCCGGAGCAGCTCTCCCAGCTCCGAGGGTCGCAGCCGGTCGCGGCCTGCACCGCGAGTGCCACGTCGTTGTCGATTCGACCGACGTGTCCCAGTTCCATCTTCACACCCGAATCGAGCGCCATGGCGACTTCCCAATGAGGGACCGCGTCGAAGCGGTCCGACGGGGCGCCGCTCTTCAATTTCATGCCGGAGATCACACCGGCCTGAGGAGCGCGGTACCAGGGGATACGCTGCCGCACCAGGAATCCATCCACCGCCGCCCAATAGGCACAACCGCCTTCCGCCAAGTCTGCACTCGAACAGATACCGTCGTCATTGCCAATGCCATCACCGATGAGCTCGTCCAGCTCGCTATCGTCTGCTGGAAGAAAGCCAGAGAAATTGGCCTTGCGATCGCCGAAGACATGATTGCCGACAGGGGAGAAATGGGCGCCGTAGCCGCCGAGGGCGACGTGGATCGGATCGCCCGAAGTGGGGACTTCGAGCCGGCGGTCGCCGGACTGGATCGCCGAGGAGATCCATGGCAAGTCGAAGGCCGGCTGCTGGTCGCCGCGGATCTTCCACACGCCGCCATCCTCCGTGAAGACGCCGAGTTGATTGTGAGTCTGGGGTGCGAGCATGTCCTCGCGGGTGTCCACATAGACCTGCCGCATCCCTCCGCTTGCGGGTTTGCCGGAACGGATTTGGCGGAAGTCGATTCCCTGAGGACGGGACAGAATCGCTGGTTCGCTGGCTTCCTCACGAGTGGCGATTCGGGAGATATCGAGGACCGTGAACTCGATGTCGGTCCATGCCGCCATCTCGCTGGCGAAGTCCGCGAATAATCCGGCCAAGGTCGTACCGTCGTGGAAGTAGTCGTTGGCGAACGACGGGTGGGGCGAGGTGAACGGGACGTTCGACTCGAGCTGATCCGCGACTGTGGCGAGGGTGGACAGGATCTCGGCAACATCGCCTGACGTCGTGCCGTCGATGAATCCGCCGAGCCATGTCCCTGACTGTGGCCCGGCACAATCGATCAGGTTGAAGCTGCCGAGATAGAGACCAACGGCGGGATCGAAGGTGGCGTTGAGAGTGGAGCCGGCCGAGCAGCCCCCATCGAGATCGAGCCCGATGCTCACCGTCTCGCCGACGGTCGTGAAGGAGGTCACTCCTCCATCCTGTCCCCATGGCGGTGTTTCTTGTGTTCCAGACCAACTGCCTGCCACCAGGCGCCCCTCCGCATCGAGGGCAACGGCCAAGCTGACAAAGTGAGGGGGCGAGAGGCCGTCGGTGGAGTCGGCGACAACCAAGCGGCGCTCGACGAGCTCCTCCGGCCAACGTACGAGCTCGGCTGTCTGGTTGGGGAGATCGCCGGTCAGAGAGAGGGTCGCTCGTCCTCCCTCGACCGGGCCGGCCAGGGTGACGATTCGGTCTTCTGAGGGGCGGCCCAGGACTAGCTCCAGATCGAGTACGCCGCCGGTGTAGGCACCCGACCGCACGACCCAGCTCTCGCTTGTCCCGAGCAGGTAACCGAGAAGCTCGCCGTCGGCTCGTTGATGAAGCCGCACCGCGACAGGCCGGACGACCCCACCGGGGAACACCAGGTCGCCTATCCAGGTACCCTCCACTTCAGTGGGCGGCAGACAGGTTCCCTGCCATGCGCACAGGTCCCCGGATTCGAAACTGTCGAGGAAAATTGGGGTCGCGGCTTCGACACTGGATGCCATCGAGCCGATGGCGACTCCCAGCGCGAGCGCCGCGAAGTGAAGAACACACGCTTTCATCATCGAATCTGACGCGCAGTATAGACCAACAAGGAAAAGGTACCCAGGTCTCTAGGGCCGCTATTTCGTTTCTCGAGGTATTGGGCCAGATGCTCAGCCGGCATCCATCTCGTTCTTCAACCTCAGCGTTCGGCTGGAAGCGGCCTAAGGACTACCGGCCGATGAGATTCCCGCCGGCGCAGGCACGCCGAAAGCGCGGTCCGAATAGGCCGCAGGCTAGCTAGCTCGCGGCTTCGGCCCATCGCGCAGCGTTGAGGTCCGCCGCTTCGGCGCTCGGTAGCTCGAGGCCGTGCGAGTCGGGGCCACGATCGGCTCTCTTGAGCCTGAAGGCGAAGAAGACGGCGACAACCCCGAGACTGGCGAAGGTCAGCATGGTCGCGGTGTAGTCGTAGACACCAGTGCCGGCCTGGAGGGCCTCGACGGTGACATCGGGATTCGACTTGTCCAGGACCCAGCCGGCGATAAAGGCCATGGCCCACCACCAGAGGTTCTGCATCCAGGTCATCAGGCCGTAGGCGGTGCCGAGACGCTTCTCTTCGACGATCAGCGCCACAGCAGGCCACATGGCGGAGGGCACGAGCGAGAAGGCGATCCCGAACATCGGCACCAGCAGCCAGGGGGTGATGTAGGTCAGGGCGAAGCCCAGGTGAGAGGCGACCAGGAGAAGAGAGCCACCGATCATCAGCGTGGCTCTAAGACCCTTCTTGTCGACAAAGGCGCCGAAAATGATCGTGAAGATGGCGGCGCCCCAGGGGATGAGCGACGTGAAGTCCCCGGCCGCGATCTCGGAGTAGCCGTACTTGTGCTTGAGCATGTCGGCCAGATAGTCCTGGAATGGGAAGACGACGGCGTAGAACGTCGCGCACAGCAGCATGATGTAGAGGTAGGACTTGTTCGCGAAGAGTCTCAGGACATCGTTGATGTGGAACTCTTCGTCGGCGGCCAGCTTGGCGGCGTCCCCGGTACCGCGCTTCGTCTCGTCGCGCTTGTCCATGGACATGTAGACGATGAAGAGGATCAGGCCCGAGATCATGACGACCGCGCCGAGCCATAAGGATGAGTGGAAGCCGAACCGCTCGGCGATCCTCGGCGACATGGACATCCCCAGGGCACTGCCCACCCGGGCGAAGCCCAGGTTGAGTCCGAAGGCCA
>JARFQS010000358.1 GCA_029287645.1 Thermoanaerobaculia bacterium
CCGTGCGCGAGATTCTCGGCAACGGCTCGTGGTTCGGCATTCCCTTGGTGCCTCAGTCCTTTCCCACCCTGATCCTCATGATCCTGCCGCCTGGAGCCTTCCTGGCTCTTGGGTCGTTGCTGGGTCTCGCCACCTGGTTCGGCCAGCGTCGCGAAGCGCGGTCGAGCGAACCGGAAACGGGGAGTGCCTGAGATGGAGCTCTTCGCCGATCTGTTGCTGATCGCCATCGGCGCGGCCCTGGTCAACAACTTCGTGTTGACCTACTTCGTCGGGCTCTGCCCGTTCCTGGGAGTCTCGCGCCGCCTCGACATGGCCTTCGGCATGGGCTGCGCCGTGACGTTCGTCATTTCGGTAGCCGCTCTGCTCAGCTGGACCATGACCGAGTTCGTGCTGCGCCCCGGCGCACCGCTTCCGAACTGGGTGTGGTCGTCCCTGAATCCGGCAGCCGAGGCGGGTTTAGTCGACCTGAGTGTCCTGAGCTATATCGTCTACATTTTTGTCATCGCTTCCAGCGTGCAGCTGGTGGAGATGTACGTGCGAAAGTTCTTCCCGCCACTGTACAAATCGTTCGGCGTCTTTCTGCCGCTGATCACCACGAATTGCGCCATCCTCTTCGCCTGCCTGGAGATCATGAAACACGTCGTGGCCCGTGACTGGGGACTGGCCGAGTCGCTCACGTTGGCGATCTTCGGCGGGGTCGGGTTCACCCTCGCCATCGTCCTGATGGCCGGCATTCGCGAGGAGCTCGAGCTGTGTGAGGTCCCCGAATCCCTGCGCGGCGCGGCGATCACCATGATCGTGGCCGGCATCCTCGCCCTGGCCTTCATGGGTTTCTCAGGGATCGGCGCCAACGTGGAGAAACTGCTCAACCCATGACGCTCACCGTCGTTCTGCTCGCCTCCTCGACGCTGCTGCTACTGGCGGTCTTCATGAGCTTTGTGCTCGGCTGGGCGAACAAGGCCTTCCACGTCGAGGTCGATCCACGTGTCGAGCAGATCGATGCCGTCCTGCCGGGCGCCAATTGTGCCGGCTGTGGGTACATCGGGTGCGGCGAGTATGCCGAGGCGGTGGTGAACGAGGGAGCTTCCGTCTCCCTGTGCGCACCGGGAGGTGAGAGCTGCGCGGAGGCGGTAGCCGAGATCATGGGTGTCGAGGTGGAGGAGACCTGGCCCTACCGCGCGGTTGTCCACTGTGGGGCGACACTGCCCCAGCGACTCGGGGTCAACGACTATCGAGGTGAGCGCACCTGTACCGCCGCCAATCTGGTGGCCGGTTACCAGGGCTGCGTCTACGGCTGCCTGGGTCTCGGCGACTGCGTCGAGGCCTGTACCTTCGACGCCATGAAGATGGTCTGGGGTCTGGTGCAGATCGACTACGAGAAGTGCACAGGCTGCGGCGCCTGCGTGGAGACCTGCCCACGGGGCATCATCAGCCGCATTCCCTTCAAGGCCGAGAAGGTGCTCGTCGTGACCTGTTCCAACGAGGACTTCGGCAACGACGTCCGCAAGGTCTGTAAGGTCGGCTGCATCGGCTGCGGAGCCTGTGCGCGCTTGAGCGAACTCTTCACCATGGATACCAACCTGCCCAGGCTCGACTATGAGGCCGACGCCGTCGAAGATGGCGATTTCGAAGCCAGCCTGGAGAAATGTCCGATGGAGTCGCTGCTCTACGTCGGCATGCCCTCGGCGCAAGACTTGGCAGCGACTGCCGAAGAAGAGTTGCCGAGTCGTGTCGAGCCCGAGTTCGAGACGACGGTCGATAAGGCCGAGTGGTGGGGTTGATTCAGGGCTGCGGGGCCTGACGCTCGAGTCCCGGTTCGAATTCGGAGCTCACGAGGTAGGTGGAAAAGCCCTCACTCGCTTCGACCCGGTAGCCTCCCTTTCCGTCACCAGTCACCACCAGGGCCTCGATCCCCTCGTCCGCCGGTAGAAGGCTCAGACCTTCAGGCCCAAGCACACTGAGGGCGGTGGCCCAGGCGTCGGCCGTCATGGCATCTTCGGCGACGACGGTCACCGAGGAAGCCCTCTCCGCTGGATGTCCGGTTCGAGGGTCGATGATCTCGCTGTACCGCTGCCCGTCGATCTCGATGAAGCGAGCATAATCTCCGCTGGTGCACACAGCGCCGTCGGACAATCTCATCTCTCCCCAGGCTCGATTCTCGACCGGACTCCTGATTCCCACGGACCAGTCGTTACCCTTCGGACCGGTGCCGAAGACCCGCAGATCTCCGCCGACCTCTACCAGCCCTCCAGCGGCTTCAGATCGACGCAGGATCGACAGAGCCCTGTCGATAGCGAAACCTTTGGCGATACCCGAGAGGTCGACGCAGGTCGTATCCAACGTCTTTCTCGCTCCCTGCTCTGAGAGCTCGATCTGTGGCCACTCCGATTCTTGCCGGGCCTGTGCCAGCTCTTCCTCGGTGGGTACATGGTCCTCCTCCCCGGCCAGGCGCCATCGTTCGATCAGTGGGCGACAGGTCACGTCGAAGGCTCCCTCGGTCAGGTCGAAGAGTTGGCGGGCAGCGTTCAGAACCTCGAGGGAGTCGGCGGAGAGCGGCACGGCCTCCTCGGCAACGGCTGCATTGAAGCGAGAGATCTCGGTCTCGTCGATCCAGGTGCTCATGAGGGCCTCGATGCGGCGCAACTCGGCTTCCGCAGCACCCAGAATCTCCTTGCCACGGTCCACTTCTGCAGTGGGAAGGACGACGGCCAGACGGGTCTGGGTTCCCATGATCCCAACCGGCTCGCTGACCAGCATCTGGAGTGAGCCCGCTTGGTCATCAGGTGACCCCTGACAAGCCACAAACAGGCCGACCACAGCCGCGAGCGGGTAGAGCCTGCGTTGAATGACGCGTTTTCTCATGGCTCTTGTCCGGACTTGCGCTGATCCAGTGGCCTTGCCAATTGCACCACCAACACTCCTGCTGCGGCCATGAGAATCCCGACGATGCCTTTGGCGCTCAGGGACTCATCAAGAAACATCCAGGCCAGCACGGCGATCTGAATGAGCATGGTGTTGTTGATGAGGCTCGACTCCACCGCGGTGAGCCTTCGAAGGGTGTGGTTCCACAGTGTGAATGCCAGGGCGGTGTTGACCGCCGCCAACCAGACGATGATGCCCCAACTCCTCCAGGAGAGCTGCGGTAGGCCGTGGCTCGTCACAGCCACCGACATCAGAACCACTGCGCCGACACCCATGCTCACCACAGTCACCACCAAGGGATGAAGCTGCTCTTCCCGATTCACGAGGCGCCCCAGGACGGAAGACCCTGCGTTGGCCAGGAGCCCAACGAGGGCCGCGACGAGACCGACGGTGGCCAGGGGTATCTCGACAGGCAGTAGGTACACGAGCGCACCGACCAGATAGACCAACATGCCGACCCACTGTAGCGGCGTCGGAGTCTCGCCGAGGAGCGGAATGCCCATCAGCGCCACGAGCGCAGGTGTGAAGCTCAGGAACAAGCTCAGTGCCACGGCGGGCAGGTAGACGAGGCCGACGAACTGCGTACCCTG
>JARFQS010000283.1 GCA_029287645.1 Thermoanaerobaculia bacterium
GGTATACGAAGCGTCAATATGGCTACTTGCCGGGGATCTTCAAGATTCTCCTGCCAGACCTCGGCCTGGCACGTCATGCCGGGGCGATTTACAACCACTTGCAGCTACGCGGTGGCTCGCCGCTGAGTCGGGTGCAGCGAGAGATGGTCGCGGTGGTGGTGAACGGGCACGTCAACGGAGCACCGTGACTGGCCCTCCATGTGGCGGCCGTGAGCCGTCTTACGGAGGATGAGCACCTGGATTCCGAATTCGCTACGACCTGGCGGACTTATGATCTCGATCCGAAGACCCGAGCTCTTCTCACCTATGCCGAGAAGCTGACCAAGGCTCCAGGACAGCTCGAGGACGCCGATGTCGCCGCACTACGAGAGGCCGGCTGGTGCGGGGATGCAGTCTACGAGGCGACGGCTCTGATCTCGTTCTTCAACTTCAGCGGCCGACTGGAGGCCGCCTCTGGCCTACCGGCCGACGAGGTTCCCGCCGGCGCGGTAACGCCGGAAGCCCGGTCCGGATGAGAGAATCACCCTGTGCACAACGTCATGTCTCAAAGGTCGGCCATCTTCACTTATGTCGTTCTTGTCTTGGCCCTGGTCGGGTGTGGAAAGCCGACGAGTATCGAGGAAGGGATCGCTTCGTTCTACGCCGACACGTTTCACGGCAGCAAGACCGCCAGCGGCGAGACCTACGACAAGAAGGCGATGACTGCCGCGCACCGGACCCTCCCCTTCGACACCAAGGTCGAGGTCACCAATCTCGACAACGGCAGGTCGGTCAGCGTCCGGATCAACGACCGTGGCCCGCACGTCGCAGGCCGGATCATCGACTTGTCAGGCGCCGCGGCTCGCAAATTGAAAATGACCGAGACCGGCACCGCGAAGGTGCGGCTCGAGATCTACGAATGAACTGCTCCGTCGTCACATCATCCGCACGCTAGCCAGATCACGGTGGATGCTCTTCTTGTACTTGTATTTCGGGTAGCCGACGATCAGGGACGTCAAGACCCGGTTGTCCTTCGGGATGCCGTAGCGCTCCCGCAAGACCTTGGAGCGGTCCACGACCGGTGGAATCATGCCGATGATCGTGGTTCCCAGACCGAGTGAGAGAGCCGCCAACATGGCATGGTGGCAGACCAGGTGAGCATTCTCCTCGTAAGACATCGCCCAGCGGTTGCCGTGAAACAGCAGTAGCAGCGGAGCTCTGTACATGTATCGGTCCGTACCGTCCCGGTGGTAGGCCTCGTTGGCATACTCCGCCAGGTCCACGATGTAGTCCTTCAAGACTTTGTAAGTTTCGGCTCCGCTGGCGAGCCGCACCATCGTCCGACCCACGGGATTGGAAAAGGCCCGCACCATCGATTCGTAGTCCTTGACCAGCTCGTGCAATAGAAAGTCGTGCTCGTCTCGGCTGTCGAGGACCACAACCTCGGTCGAGTGGGGTGGCATACCCATGGGAGCGGTGGCCGCCGCTGTCAAAATCTTGTCGATCAGATCCCGTTCGACGGGCCGATCCTTGAAGACCCGCACGCTGCGCCGCCGTCTGAGGAAATCGAGGTACTCCTCGTAGCCGAACCCCGAAGCGGTCAGCTCCCCGAGGTCGTCAGGGAGCGTCGGCATGTGGATGGCTTCGGTGGGGCAAACGGCCACGCACTGGCCGCACAGGATGCAGTGTTCCTCGCGACTCTCGACGGTCGACGCCTTACCATCCAAGATCTCCAGGACGTTCTCCGGGCAAACATCGACACAGATGCCGTCACCCCTGCATGTTTCGGGATTCACCAGATGCAGCGGCTCGGCCATCTCTCACCTCTCTTTCGACAACGAGCGTCTGTCAGTCTATCGCCTGCCACCAACTTTGGCCTTGGTGACTCGGCCTCGAGCGAGAGCTTTGGGTCGCTCTACTTCAACGCCGAGGTCGGCAAGATGTCCGTCGATGCCTTCGTCTCGAACCCGGAGTCGTTGATCATCTTGGCGATGTTATCGATGACGCTCTTCACGTTATTACTAGGCGGCGCATCCGCTTCCTGTCGGTGGTTGTCACCCTCGCTTCGCTCCTGGAGTCGCCACCATCTGTCTACATGCGTCGGCACAGATCCTCTGGCCGTGCAGCTGCTTTGTCGAAGATAATGCGAGTGTCTGCCTCTTCGTTGGATGGCAGTGAAGTCCTGGGCAGCGGCTACCGCAATGCGCTGCCCTCGATGGAAGGGAAGCGCTGAGATGAGAGCACACTCCCCGGAAGTGTCGATCATTCTTCCAACCTACAACCGTGCTGACACGATCAGGCGGGCGATTCAGAGCGTTGTCGATCAGACCTTTCAAGATTGGGAGCTCCTCGTGATCGACGATGGATCCACGGACCGCACGACAGAGCTCGACCTCGAAGTGGATCCGCGCATCACCCTGATTCGACAGGAGAATCAGGGTGTATACGTGGCTCGGAACACGGGTTTGCGTGCCAGCAGGGGGCGTTATATCGCGTTTCTCGATTCTGATGACGAGTGGCTTCCCCATCTCCTGGACTTGGCCATCGGTTTCTTGAAGTCGTCACCCGAGGATCAGTATGTGAGCCTGGAGTTCTTGCGAGAGGACAGCAGCTATCGGATGATCCGGGGTGCGATCGTCGACGTCTATCTGCCGACAGCCAAGAGAATCGGCTCTCGGGCCTTGGAGCTACCCCCTGGCGAGACCGATGACTATCTGAGGGTCTTCGACTCCAAACAGGCGATCGGGCCGTGGGGAGCGAAGCTCCTGACTGAGGCCAGTGCGTCGGAAGGCGCTCTGTATCAGGGCAATATCTTTCATCTAACGCCGTGGGGCTACTTCGGCTGGCTTCCAACAACAGTGCTCACCCGACATGCCTCGAGTGTGGTTGGCGAATTCGATCCTTCCAGACGCAGCGCTGGGGACTATGCCTTTCAAGCTCTTCTGTCTCGTCACTTTCGGACCAACTTGATCTCCGTGCCTTCGGCCCGAAAGCATGAGCGCGCCTCGGCACATGAAGAAGTAAGAGAGGATCATCTGGCGCTGGGACCCAACTACTATGTCTTCCGCACGAATCGTCTGTATTTCTTCGACCAGGTCCATGGGAGCGGGCCTCACGCTGACTCCGAAGTGAGCCTCATTCGGCGCCTGTACGTCTACGACACCGGTCGTCTCGCCATGGAGCTGGGAATGAGAAACGAAGCGCTGAGACATTTCACGGAGGCAGCGTGTCTACATAGACTCCTCTGGCGTGCCTATGTGTTGAGGATTCTGACCTTCATGTGTTGGTCGGACAGGATGACCTCCCGGTTGTATCAGCTGCTGCGCAGGCTACGGTTCGTCTAGACCGAGTGCCGCGCCTTCGACGTGCCATGACTTTGGGAGATCCTTCGATCTT
>JARFQS010000510.1 GCA_029287645.1 Thermoanaerobaculia bacterium
GTGCCAGGAAGGGTCTGTCGATCCAGCGCTACAAGGGTCTCGGTGAGATGAACGCGGAACAACTCTGGGAAACCACCATGGATCCCGAGAAACGCCGCCTTTTGCAGGTGACGATCGAGGATCACGTTGGAGCCGACGATCTGTTCAGCGTGTTGATGGGAGATCAGGTTGCGCCGCGACGGGAATTCATCGAGCAGAACGCTCTCAACGTGAAGAACTTGGATATCTAGATGACTGAAAACGATCGCGTTCTTCCTTTCGACAACTCGTCTCCGGTGGATATCGAAGACGAGTTGAAGCGCAGCTATATCGACTACGCGATGAGCGTCATCGTGGGTCGTGCTCTGCCGGATGTGCGGGACGGCATGAAGCCTGTCCATCGCCGGGTGCTCTACGGCATGTTCGAGAGCGGCAACACCGCATCCAAGGCCTACAAGAAATCGGCCCGCATCGTCGGCGAGGTCATGGGTAAGTACCACCCCCACGGCGACTCTGCGATCTACGACACCGTTGTGCGAATGGCGCAGGATTTCTCGATGCGCTATCCGCTCGTGGATGGTCAGGGCAACTTCGGCTCGATCGACGGCGACAGCGCCGCGGCCATGCGCTACACCGAAGTGCGCATGACGAAGCTCGCCGAGGAGATGCTCAAGGAAGATATCGACAAGGAAACGGTCGACTGGGTCGAGAACTACGACGTCTCCCTGGTGGAACCGGTAGTGCTCCCGGCCAGACTGCCGACTCTGCTGCTCAACGGAGCGACCGGAATCGCGGTCGGCATGGCCACCAACATCCCTCCTCACAACATGGGAGAGGTCGTCGATGGCCTCATCATGCTGATCGACCGACCGGAGACGTCGATCAGGGAGTTGATGCAGGTTATCCCGGGCCCGGACTTTCCAACACGGGGCTTTATCCACGGGTTGGACGGAATCTACAACGCCTACCACACCGGCCGGGGTGGCATCCAGATGCGGGCTCGAGCTTCGATCGAGACGCAGGCCAGAACCGACCGCCAGTCGATCATCGTCAGCGAGATCCCCTACCAGGTCAACAAGGCCAAACTCCTAGAACAGATCGCGGGACTGGTGCGCGATAAGCGCATAGAGGGGATCCGAGATCTGAGGGACGAGTCGAATCGAGATGGCATCCGGATCGTTCTCGAGGTCAAGAGGGGAGAGGTTCCAGAGATCATCCTCAACAAGCTCTACAAGCTCACTCAGATGCAGACCACGTTCGGCATCATTCTGTTGGCTATTGTCGACAACCAGCCCAAGGTCCTCGACCTCAAACAGATACTGGCGCACTTCATCGACCATCGAAAGACGGTGATTGTGCGGCGCACCCGCTTCGACCTGAGGAAGGCAGAGGAGCGAGCTCACATCCTAGAGGGCATTCTCAAGGCCCTCGATCACCTCGACGAGGTCATCACCACGATTCGCGCCAGCCACACTCCACAGGAGGCTCGGAGCCGGTTGATGGAGTCCTTCGCCCTGAGCGAGGTGCAGGCTCAGGCGATCCTGGATATGCGTCTCCAGAAGCTGACAGGACTGGAGCGCGACAAGGTGGTGGAGGAGTACAAGGAGCTCATGGAGCTGATCGAGCAACTGCGGGCCATCCTGGCCTCGGACCGATTGGTTCTCGAGAAGATTCGCAAGGAGCTGGAGGCGATCCGAGAGTCCTACGCCGATCCGCGGCGGACCGAGATCATTCCCGAGACCGGAGACATCACCATCGAGGACATGATCGCCGATGAGGATATGGTGATCACCGTAACCAAGACCGGCTACGTGAAGCGCTCGCCACTGTCGCTGTATCGCGCCCAGCACCGCGGTGGCAAGGGGCGCAAGGGGATGGTGATGAAGGACAACGACTACGTTGAGCACCTCTATATCGCGTCGGCGCACAGTTACATTCTGGTCTTCACCGAGCTGGGTCGGGTGCATTGGTTGAAAGTGCACGAGATTCCCCAGATGGGCCCGGCGTCCAAAGGCAAGGCGATCGTCAATCTTCTGAATCTCGAGAAGCAGGAAAACATCGCGACGACGGTGGCGGTGCGCGACTTTCCCGAGGATCACAACCTCATCTTCGCCACCGAGAACGGAACCATCAAGAAGACCCAACTGTCGGCCTATTCGAACCCACGCAGCGGCGGCATCATCGCCATCAAGGTGGATGAAGGTGACCGCCTGCTGGACGTTAGGGTTACCGACGGCAAGAAGACGATCTTGCTGGTTACCGCCAAGGGCTTCTCGATTCGGTTCGCGGAGAAGGATGCTCGCGCGATGGGCCGCGCCACACGCGGCGTACGGGGTATTTCTCTTCGCAAGGGCGACAAAGTCGTCTCTATGGAAACCCTGGAATTGGAGGGTGGAGAGGTTCTGTCGGTCGCCGAGAGAGCCATCGGAAAGAGAACCCCGGTGGAACAGTACCGACTGCAGGGTAGGGGCGGCAAAGGAATCATCAACCTCAAGGTCTCCGAGAAGACCGGTGAGGTCATCGGTTCCATGCAGGTGCGACCCGAGGATGGTCTGATGCTGATCACGCAGGATGGCAAGATCATTCGCATCGCGGTCGAAGGCGTGAGGGTGAGCTCGAGATCCACACAAGGCGTCAAGCTCATGGACCTCGAAGGCGACGACCGCCTGGTGTCGGTCGCCAGGTTGAGCGAGCGGGAGGACGAGGTCGTGGGCGAGGACCAGAACAAGGAAGACGAACCGGTCAACTGACAACCGGCCCTTCCCGACGGCCGTCACGGCCCGCGTCGTGATCGGAGGGTGGAACCGTTCAACACCGCCGCAGCTCCAGCCTGGTCTACCGCTTCGCCTGGATCTTCTATCTGATCGTGGCCATCGCCGGCGCCCTCTGGGTGGGCTGGCGAGAGGGCACGATTCTGCCCACCCTCTTCGTGGACTCACAGAGTTGGTGGCTGGATGCCCTGATCGGGATCGCTGCGGGAGTCTTCCTGGTCGGCTTCTGGAGGGTGGTGCGCGAAAGGTTGACCAGTGCCCGCGAGCTGGAGCGACAACTGGCGGAGTTGCTGGGTCCGCTGGAACGACATGAGATCGTTGCCCTCGCACTGCTCTCGGGTTTTGCCGAAGAGCTCTTCTTTCGCGGTGCCGTTCAGGGGTCCTGGGGGTGGTTCCCCGCGACTGTGCTGTTCACCCTTTTGCACACCGGCCCCGGCAGCACTTATCGAGCCTGGACCGCCTTCGCCGGAGTGGCGGGTCTCGCCCTGGCCGGCCTGATGCTGTGGCGTGGAAACCTCTTGGCGCCGGTGCTCGCCCACGTCGTCGTCAACGCGGTCAACCTGGATCATCTTGTCAGAGAAGAGGAACCGGAACCGACCCGAACTGCATAAGGAAGGTCGGCCGAGGGCTCTGCTAGACTGCGATCGTGGTGCAAAAAGAGACAACTTCGGAGGGATCCAACTCATGACGGAAGGCAGTCAGGACGTCTTCGGCTACCTCGACGAAAAGGAAGCGGGCTATCTGGAGGAGCTCAAGGAGTATCTGCGAATTCCCTCGGTGTCCACGGACCCCGAGTACAAGGACGAGGTCCTGCGCTGCAGCGAGTTTCTTCTCGAGAAGCTCCGCACGGCCGGACTGGAAGCCGAGGCGATCGAGACGGATGGCAACCCGTTGATCTATGCCGAGTGGATGAAGGCGGAAGGCAAACCCACAGTGCTCTTCTATGGGCACTACGACGTGCAGCCGGCCGACCCGTTTGAAGAGAGGCGCAACCCTCCGTGCTAGCCTACGGAGGAGGGGGACCTGATGGTCTGTCGGGGTGCCACCGACGACAAGGGACAGTCCTTCACTCACGTCAAGGCGGTTGAAGCCCTTCTCGAGACA
>JARFQS010000570.1 GCA_029287645.1 Thermoanaerobaculia bacterium
CGCCTGCAGGACACCTGCAGCGTTGCTTGGAGACCGGGGCCGCTCCTTCACGGAGAGTCGACCGATTTCTCCGCTGGTCACGCATCAGATCCTGATGAAGATCTGGCGGCGGTAGAGGAACGTCATCAGAACCCACCAGAAGACGACGTAGGCAATCGCAAAGGCCATGGAGGCATTGAGTGGAGACAGCCAGGAATCGAAGAAGTGATGGCAGATCGACCACTTCATCCCGGTCTTGTCGAGCCAGCGTCCCACCATGCCCGACAGCACAAAGACGACGATCGCGTTGACTCCGAAGACCACCGCCGGCTGAGCCCAGCGCCGATAGCCGCGCACGTCGATGAGCCAGAAACAGAGCGCCAGAGCCTCCAGCGCGGCACCGGCGCTGAAGACCGCGAAGGAGCTCGTCCACAGGTGCCTGTTGATCGGGAACCACTGGCCCCATAGCATGCCGACGAGAATTGCCAGCCAGCCAGCAGCGAACATCCCGCCTGCGATCTCGAAGCGCCCACGCCCCGAGCGCAGCCACTGTCCAGTGAAGACTCCAAGCATGCAGGTGGCGATAGCCGGGAGCGTACTCAGAAGTCCGTCCGGATCCCAGAATCCTCCGTACTTTCGACCGGGCAGGAAGTGCCTATCGACCCAGCCTGCCAGATTGCCTTCTTCCGTCAGGACGCCGGCGCCATACCCTGGAACCGGAACCAGTGTCATCAAGGCCCAGTAGCCCAGAAGCAGGCCGGCAACCACCCAAATCTGGGTACTCCGGGGAAGAAACAAGACGATCAGCGAGGCGACCAGGTAGACCAACGCAATCCGTTGGAGCACCCCGACATAGCGCAGGCTGTCGAGAGAGAGGTGCAGGAAGTTTCCGTGCAGCATGCCAAGGGCGAAAAGAACCGCCGAGCGACGCAAGACGGAGTGGACGAGGGCGCGACGCTCCCGACTCTCGAGTCCGCGTGCGAACGAGAACACCATCGACACTCCGACGATGAACAGAAAGAAGGGGAAGATCAAATCGGTGGCAGTCCAGCCGTGCCACTCGGCATGGTTGAGCTGCGGATAGATGGACCCCCAGTTTCCAGGGTTGTTGACCAGGATCATCGCCGCCATGGTCAGGCCTCGAAAGGCATCTAGGGAAACTAGCCGGCCGCTGTGGGAGGCTGGATCTGGACCTCGTTTCATGAGCATCCTTCCATTCTCAGGCCGCGGCGAGAGATAGACCGAGTCGTGCTCTCCTCGAGTACATTCTGACGCACGTTGGCGATGACGGAAGATGGCTCTTCCACCGGCGTGGCCTGATTCCCAGGGCTCGGGCTGACTGGAAGGGCGGTTGGGACTCCATGCTCATCGTCCACGATGGCGAAGCTCCCCCTCGAGGCTCGGTCCACCGTACAAGATTGCAGGATTTGGATATTGCGATCTGTGATTCTCGTTGTGTCCTCATATTGGCGCTGTTACCCTGTTTTCGGCATTGCGAGCCAAGCGAGCGGATCGTCGAGAGGCTCGATCTGGTTGGAGGAATTCATGCTCTCGAGCTCGCCAGCAGCGATCGGTATCATGAGGTGGAATTCCATGCCGCGAGGGAACCTCTCCCCGGGTGACGAACCTGCAACCAACGCTACCAAGCCCAACCTCGACCGCCCGACTCTCCTCGACTCCTCCGGAAGGACATCGGTGGACCACCCATTTCCCCGTCCTTCGGGGTCCGATGGACTCGGCTCAGCCGTGTAACAGGACATGCTCAGGGTAATCCTTCGGAACGTCTTCGCGAATTGGGCCGGCTTTGCCGTCAACGTGGCGGTGATGTTCTTCCTGACACCGTTCGTTCTCCGTTCACTCGGAGAAGTCAGGTACGGAGTCTGGGTACTGACGATGAGTATCGTCGGGTACTACGGTCTACTCGATTTCGGCCTCCGGGTCGGGGTTACTCAGTATCTGACCCGCTATCGCGCTCGGGAGCAGTACGAGGAGATGAACGCGACGATCAGCAGCGCTGTGGCCATGTTGACAGCGATTGGCGTCGTGTTGGCGGTGCTGGGCCTTCCTATCGCTTTCTTTGCTCCCGAGATCTTCGATGTCGAGACAGAGCTGCATCGAGAGGTGTTCTGGTGCATTCTGATCATCAGTTGGAGTGTCGCCTTTCAATTCGCGCTCTTTCCGTTCTCCGCGGTCTTCGCAGCTACCCAGCGGTTCGATCTGAGCAATCTCATCGGCGTAGCGACGAGATTGGCCTCGGCCGCCGCGATATGGATGGCGCTCGAGCAGGGATACGGCCTGCTCGGCCTCACCGTGGTAACGGCAGTTTCCAACATCGTCGACTACGTGATCCGGTGGAGAGTCTCGTTTCGGATTCTGCCCCAGCTCCGTTTCAGCTGGGAGTTGGTCGACAAGGATCGCGCCAAGGAACAGCTCCTGTTTGGCGGGTGGAATTTCCTCATCTCGGTCAATTTCGTCATTCTCGTATACATGGACGCCATCCTGATCGGTCTCTTCCTGCAGGTCGCAGCCGTCACCATCTACGCTCTGGCAGCGAACCTCGCTCAGTATCTGGGAAGAGCGCTCAGGATCGCCAGGGGAGTCTTCCATCCTGCCGCTGCCGAGCTCCATGCTCGAGAGGACTTCGAAGGTCTGAAGAAGATTCTCTTCATGGGTTCCCGGTTCCTGCTACTCGTGACCGTGCTTTCGGCGTTGGTCATTGGCTTTTGGGCCGAAGACTTCTAC
>JARFQS010000619.1 GCA_029287645.1 Thermoanaerobaculia bacterium
GTGTATAAGAGACAGCGCCAGGGTCGTGACAAGTTGACCTTGCTCTGCTCGCCCGGAGTTCGGGACCTGGGCGCATGGTTGGAACAGCTGGTGGCTGAATCTACGGGTAAGGAGGGCAAGGCGGTGATCCCCGTGGATCGGGAGGAGCCAGGCTCGCATTCGGCCTACGGCGAGGATCGATTGTTCGTCTACCTCCGACTGGATGAGGCTCCTGAGGCGGCTCAGGATGAAGCTGTCGAGCGCCTCGTGGGAGCCGGCCAGCCTGTGGTGCAGATATCGCTGGCCGATCGCTATGATCTCGCCGCGGAGTTCTTTCGCTGGGAATTCGCGACCGCCGTGGTGGGCTCGATTCTCGGTGTCGATCCATTCAATCAGCCCGACGTGGAGGCCAGTAAGCTCGCCAGCAAGCGATTGACCGAAGAGTTCGAGCGAACGGGCTCCCTACCCGCGGTCGAGCTCGTGCTTCGGGATGAACGGAATGGATTCCTCCTGTTCGCGGACGATCGTAACCGCGATGCGCTAGGGCCCTTCGACGCCGAGGCCTCATTCGTGGATTGGCTCCGAGCGCATTTCGAGCGCCTCGGGCCAGGCGACTACTTCGCCGTGCTGGCCTATCTCGAGATGAACGAGGCCAACGAGAGCGAGCTACAGCAGATCCGGCATGCCGTGAGGAACCGGTACTCGGTAGCGACATGTCTCGGTTTCGGCCCTCGGTTCCTACACTCGACCGGCCAGGCCTACAAAGGAGGTCCGAACTCGGGCGTCTTCTTGCAGATAACTTGCGAGGACGCTGAAGACCTGCCGATTCCGGGGCGCAAAACCACCTTCGGCGTCGTCAAGGCCGCCCAAGCGAGCGGCGATCTCGAAGTGCTCGAGGAGAGGGGCCGCCGAGCTCTCCGTGTCCATTTGACGGGTAAGCCGGAACAGGCTCTGCCGGCGCTCCGGCGTCTCGTCCAGGAGGCGCTCGCATAGAGAGCGGAATCGGTAAGGCTCCTTCGGTTGTTATGAGAGAGAAGGGGCGCCGTAGTAGAATCGCGGGCCCGGTCGTTGAAGGTCGGCCTCCGTACCACCCCCTGATTGACGGATGAAGGTTGTTGTGAAGAGTCGAACCAAGATCATCACCCTGCTGGGTGTGGTGGCCCTGGCTGCATCTGCGAGTGCCGCCGGAGTCCTTCAGGCTACGCGTGGGGGAGGTGAGCTATACGCCGTTCAGGAAAGGGAGACCCTCCGCATCGGTCGGCTCGAGGGCTCCGAAGATCTGATTCCCGTCCCCCGTGGAGCGTCCATCCATGAGATCGAGCCTCTTGGCCTGGATTGGCTGGCAACCGGTCACCAACCGAGTGGCGATGGCACGGAGCTGTTGCTGCTCGTGGGACGGGACGGTTCAGTCGAACGGCTTCCCGCACCGCAGGTCGAGGGCGCGAAGCTCAGCAATCAGCCTATCGCCATGAGCCAGGATGGGGTGCTGGTCGGTCTGGTGTGGGCAGCGGGCGCCGACATGCGGAGCCTCGAGATCTGGGCTGCGGAGTGGCTGCATGGCAAATGGGGCGAGCCAGAGCTCGTTTCGCCGCAAGGGCCCGGGAGTCAGGTGGCACCCAGAGCCGTTGTTCTGGACGACAGTAGCTGGTTGGTGGTTTGGGCCGCCTTCGATGGTGAGGACGACGAGATCGTCTGGAGTCGGCGCGAAACGGGCGAATGGACGAAGCCGAGCCGAGTTGCCGAGGACAATGCCGTCCCCGACATCACTCCCGCGCTGGCAACAATCGATGGGGGAGCGGTCCTCGCCTGGAGCTGGTACGACGGCAACGATTACCGCATGAAGGTGGCGCGCTTCTTCGGCAGCCCATGGACGGACGCGAAGCCGTTCGGAGAGAAGGGATCGCTCTACCCCAGCTTGGTGCAGGGTAACGAGGGCCCTGTCCTGCTGTACAAGACCGTCGAGCCGGCGACTTGGACAGTGCTACAGCTCGATCGGCAGGGCAGGGCAGCTCGGAGCGCTGCCGTGGCCGGAGACGCGGAAGATCGACCCTTCCTCACGATCGACGAGGGTAGGGGAGCCGTGCTGAAGTGGCAGGGTTTGGATGGGCAACTCGATCGATCACTCGACCGAGCCGCCGCGTGGCAGGAGCTGCCATGAGGACGCGGGTCCTGCTGGCGGTGCTGCTGGGTGCGATCCTCGGCGTGACTGGCTCGCAGGCGCAGTTTCGTTATCTGTGCTTCGGTGACAGCATCACGCTGGGCAACTTCGACGACGACTACGACCCCGACAAGGGGTACCCGGGGAGGCTGGAGTTCGCATCACGCCTCAATTGTCCCGCCGCGAACTGCGAGGTGATCAACAGGGGCAAGTCGGGAGAGAAGACTCCCGGTGGGCTCACCCGAATTGACAACGTACTCGAGAACAACCCCTCCCATGTGCTGCTCCTGATGCAGGGCACCAACGACATCTGGGTCAAGTACGACAAGTCCCATCCGACCTGGTCTTACGAGACCATGATCTTCAACCTCCAGGAGATGGCGCGGAAGGCGGAGGTGCGGGGCACCGATGCAGTGCATGCCTCCGTCATTCATTTTCACCAAGATGCGGATGCAGCCGCCTGGCAGTTCCAGGATGTCGAGGAGCTGAGGAACGATATGGCGGCAGAGGCGGCCAGCAAGGATCGCTACTTCGTCGACATCTACAACGTCCTCTGTCCGGACGGGAACGACGTTCACGGCCACTCCCAGACTCAGTGTTTCGATCTGCACTATCCGCCGGTGCCGGAAGAAGACGACCGCGGTCACCCGAACGGCTCGGGTTACGACATGATCGCGGACGAGTTCTACGACGAGATCACCTCAGTCCCGGTTCCAGGGGCCCCGACAACGAACAATCCGAAGAACACGATCTCCACGGGTACGCCCACGTTCACCTGGACCAGAGAGAGTCCCAGTCGCGCCACCTGGTACCGATTCCAGCTCGATTTTGGAGCCGCGACGCTCCTGGATATCTGGGTCAAGGCTCTCGACCACTGTGGAGCGAGCTCGTGCTCCTTCAAGCCAGGAAATCTGGCGGATGGCAACTACAGTTGGCGGGTCAGGGGCCGAAACCCCAACGGTACCGGCAACTGGAGCGGATCGAAGGCATTCACGGTGTCCACCAACCGGCTCTTCTACGACGGTTTCGAGTCCGGAAACACCTCGGCCTGGTCCGCATCCTTACCCTAGCCTCCGTTGCTACAATCTCCACCAGGCCGGAGTGGCGGAACTGGCAGACGCAGGGGACTTAAAATCCCCCGCC
>JARFQS010000002.1 GCA_029287645.1 Thermoanaerobaculia bacterium
GAGTGCAGCAGGGGTCGCTGGTGGATGTGGCGCTCCGGAAGATCACTTCCGCAACAGATGCATTCGATCTCGAGCATGGCAGCTCCTTCATTTCTGTCTCTATCCGAATAGAGCCAACGAACTCGACGATTTCATTGCTGACCGGCGAACACTCGGGGACGTTCCAGGCGGCGGTCCCTTGGACGACGGATTCGAGCCTCCAGCGGTTCGCGGCGCGGGCGGAGCCGTCCAGCGCCCTGGCTCCAACTGTTTTCAGGAGTGGAAAGCTGCAATGGAAGACTATCGGCATCCCTATTCCGCTTTTCTCAACAGGTCGCGTCGCGAGGGCGCCGGGCACGACGTCGATCTGGCCGATCCCTCGCGCTGGCGCGCCGGAATCGGCCCGCAGTCCGTGTAGGTCCAGTCCGCGACAGCTGCGCGGTACGTCGCGCGACCCGTCTCGGTTCCCCACAGGAGTCTGACCTGGGAAACGTACTCGGACATTGCGCAGGTTCCCGGCTTGAAATCCCTATCTCCGAAACTGTTCGACGACACACACCCGAGCCGGGTCGCACCGTCGATGCCGCACTGCTGAATGTGACAACCAACGTCGGGCTAGGTGACGAAATGAGGACGAATTCGAGGAGTTCGTGCGAGAACGAGTAGCTGGGAGCTGCGCTTGCTGCTCCGTTCCTTAAGATCGAGCGCGATCGAGAACGACCGTCGGCGAAGCCAGCCGGGCGACGAGGGAAAAAGGCGATGGACACCCAAGGGATTGGAGACAGCGTGTGGCCGCGCGCGGCGGGACGTTTCTCGAATGGGACCGGGCACCCCCGCCCAGTCTTCTTGAGGACGATGCTCCCGGGTCTCGCTCTGCGAGTCCTCGCATCACTTGCAGCATGCCTGCTCGTGGCAGGTCAGGCCCAGGCATCGACGATGGTGGCCGGATGGGATTTCTCCCAGTACCTCGGCCGGCCTCCTGGGCAACTCCTGGGAGCTGAGCTTCGGTGCGCAGACATTCTCGGGCACGTCCCAGATGACGATCGAGGTCTCGCTTGACGGTAGCGTCTACACGCCGGTGGGCTCGCCGATCACTCTCACGACCACCGATACACCGTACATCGTGCCTCTGGGCGCAGCCCTGGACGGTGAATCGGCGATGTTCGCGAGGCTCGGCTTTGACGTGGCTGGAAGCGCCTCGCCGATCATCGACAACGTGGCCATCAAGGCCGAGCTACAGGGGATCGCAACGCCGACACCGACGCCGCCGATCGGCCCGACACCGACTGTGGAACCGACGGGGACACCCACGATGACACCGGGCCCGACGTCCACCCCGGGACCGACGGGGACACCCACGGTGACACCGGGCCCGACACCCACCGCGGGACAGACGGGGACACCCGCGCCGGGTCCCACCCCGACGCCAGTTCCTTCCACGCCGCTGACCAAGGACCAGCAGAAGTGCGTCGAGACGCTGCCCAAGGACGGCCGGAGGGTCGACCTGAAGCAGCTCAAGGAAAACGAGACTTGCCTGAAGGACTTTCAGGATAGCAGGCTCTTCTTCGGGACCGTCGAAGACTGTCTGGTCGGTGACAGGTATGACAAGGTGAAGAAGGCCACGGACAAGACGGTGAAGAGCGACTTGAATCGGTGTGTTGGGCTCAACCCGCAGCCGCCCTTCGGCTACACCGGTGCGGAAAGCGTGAACGAGGAGGCCGTATCCGGGTCGATCGCCCTGACCCACGCCATCTTCGGTGACCCGGTCGATAGCGCCCCCCTCCTCACGAAGGACGATTACGACAAGGACGCGGCCAGGTGCCAGATGGAGATGCTCAAGCAGGCTGGCAGGCTCGAGAGCACCGTCCTCAAGGAGCTCGTCAAGACCGAGGAGCGGTCCCTCAAGATCGGGTGGGTCGACTCTGCCGAGGCCCTCGAGATGGCCTTGGTGTCCGAGGTCCTTGCTCCCGATTCGAACAAGAAGGTGACGAAGAGGCAGAACCAGCTCTACAAGAAGGTCGACAGAAAGTGCAAGGAGCTTCCCCCGAACGAGCTGTTCCCGGGATTCTGCGCAAACGTCGACCTGGACTTCGTCGAAGACTGTGTGATCGACGCGGCGCGCTGCGCGGCGTGCCTGAAGATCAACGCGTTCCTTGGCCTCGCCCTGGAGTGCGACGTGTGGGACAACGAATTCGTGGACGGAAGCTGCCCGGTGCCGACGCCCTGAGGCTGACGCAGTGAGAAGAGCGTGGCTGGCCCTCGCCTTCGGGGCTGCCGCATGCGGCTTGAGGGTCCCCCGAATCCTGGTCCACTAGATATGAGCGCCTTTACGAGCCTGTTTCGATCCGGCACGCAGCCCTCTGGAATCAGCTCGGCTGCCTCTCTCCCTTGGCGGTCTTCGTCGTGGACCGCGATTGCGGCGAAGCACCACCAGCCAGCCGGCGTCTGTGGTGGTGCGACCCGCATCGAACCGACCCTCTACCCGCCGACCAGCGAACCCTTGGAACGAAAGCTGATCCGAACTACAGTCTGTCTGCACCGCGCTTCCTCTCTTGCCGCGTGTTTGTCTTCAGCAAACAATCACTCTGCAAGTTTGGAATGCGAGGTGCAGTCGCTCTGGTGAGATATTCGGGCTAGAAGAAGGAGAGTTCTCGCCGGGAATCCAACCGTTCTGACTTCCAGGCGTCGGGCAGCCATCAATCGTGGCGCCGACCCTCGCGATAAGTCGCGATCACCTGGATCTGGTCGAGCCGGTCGGGGTCCACCTTGCGCGGATTCTCCGAGAGGTTGACCAGATCGGCGAGCTTCCCGACCTCGAGACTTCCCACCACGTCGTCCATGAATAGCTGCCAGGCTGCGTCGATGGTCAGGGCCTTGATCGCAGAGTCGACGTCGATCCCCTGATCCTCGCCGATCACCTCTCCCTTGCGGGTCTTGCGAGTGACGGCGCTACGCATCAGCCGGAGAGGCTCCGCCGGATACATCGGAGAGTCGTTGTGCAGGGAGCCGCGCAGGCCCCTGCGCATGGCCGCCCCGACGGGGAAGGAGACCTCCGCGCGCTGCGGTCCGATGATCTCGTCCCGCATTGCATCGCCGTAGTAGTAGATGTAGTTGACGTGCCAGCTGGGAGTCAGTCCCAGGCCCGCCGCCCGATCCATCTCATCGATGGGAAACAGGCCGCCGTGCTCGATGCGATGGCGGTGATCGTCGCGCGGCGAGGCCTGGAGGACGTCTGCGTAGACGTCGATGACGTCGCGGATCGCCCGATCGCCCTGGGCGTGGACCGAGATCTGGCGACCGGCATCGTGGTACTTCTGGACCAGCTCTCGAAACTGGTCCTTCGGGTAGATCGACGAGCCACAGCTGTCCTTCGGAACTCCCAGGCCTTCCTGCATCAGCCTGCTGTTCAGGTACGGCTCCTCCAGGAGCACGTTGCCGGTCCCGAAGGAGCCGTCGTACCAGAACTTGGCTCCGCCCGCCCCCAGGCGGTCGCTCCTCCCGCCGAAGTCCACTCGGACGCCCTGCTCCAGATCGGTCGCCTTGTCCATCACGAACATGCGGATCGGACAATCGTCGCTCTCGATCCGCTCTTTCAGGATCCGAGCCCAGTCGAGAAACACCGGGAACACACCCATCGCCCCTCCCGTGGTGTAGCCCGCCGCGGCGTAGCGTCGGATCTGCTGCTCGATCAGCGCGGCCGCGTTGGACGGGGCGTTCATCAGGTACGGCGTCAGCACCGGGAGG
>JARFQS010000025.1 GCA_029287645.1 Thermoanaerobaculia bacterium
GATCAACGGTGGTCCCTTCGAAGTCGGCGAGCAGACGGAGGTCCTGATCGACTTCGACGCCAAGAACTCGCTGAAGAGGACCGGCAACGGCAAGACCTATCAGCTCAAGGCCGACGTCTCGATCGCCGAGGTCGATCCCCCCTCCTAGGATTTCGGATGGCCGCAGGTAGATCTGTAGGGGCGCCCCTCGCGGGCGCCCTTTTTGGGTCCATCAGGGAATCGTGTCCGGACTTGTCGAGGACCAGCTGGAGGTGTCCCCCGACTCGAAGTCGTCAGAGAAGACCGTTTCGACGCTGACGCAAAGACCGCTGTCGCGAAAGTTGGCGAAGGTCAGTGCGGTCTTGTCCAGAGTCAGGTGGTTATCGGCGTCGCAATCCGGAGACGCAACTCCTGTGCTGCAGTTGCTCTTGGTTCCGGCGGCCACGCCCATCGGGTCGCCTCCATAGCTCACCAGGGGGTTGGACCAGTATTGCAGTCGAGAGCAATTGAATCCGGAGGCACTGCACTCACTGTTGTAGGCCATGACCGTCCGCCAGCGGTCGGGCGGATTCACCCAGCCGTGACTGTGAGCCCATGGGGTCTTCGAGCTGTCCACATACCAGTCGTGCCGGGCTCCCATGTTGTGCCCCAGCTCATGGCCGAAGCTGTAGTAGCCGGTCGCGCAGGTGTAGCTGACGAGAGAGAACGCCGATCCCGCGAAAGATGACGAGACGTTCGACATGAGGTAGGCCATGCCGCAGTACTGGGTGTTTCCGACGATCAGCACGACCGCATCGGCGCACGCAGCGTCCCGCAGGCTATGAACCCCATCCATGTAGCCATCCGAGGTGCCGGCCAGACGCGACAGGGTGGTAGACCAGTTGAACCCGGCCTCGCTGTAGGTCACCTCCTGGACGTCCACGAGGGAGAGCCGCTGGCTGATGCCGCTGTTCGAGTAGGACTGATTCGTTTCGACGACCGCCAGATCGATGAGGTTCTCGATCGCGGTGGTACCGCCAGCCTTGTCACGAGCGCTCGGAGTGTAGACGACCAGGACGTCGATGTTGCTTCCGTCGTCGGTTCCCTCGAAGCTCTCCGGAAGCTCCTCGAGAGCGGCGGAGACCTCGATTGGCTCGAGCTCGGGAGCGTAGGAGGCTGAGTCGACCTCCCGCACCCGATGGAATCCGTCCAGGGTGGGACGAATCAAGAACAAGGTCTGTCCCGTGTTGATCGTCCCCGTGAGTGCGCCGTCACGGACTATGAGACTGACAGATCCAGAGGCGTTCTCTTCGAGCGTTCCTATCCAGAACCGACCCCCGAGTGCCGAGATCCCAGCCTGTGTGATGCGTGCCGCGAAACTGGCATCCGGGAAAAGGTTCAGTTGCAGTGACTCGGCCCGACCCGCCTCGACCTCTGCAATGCGTTCGGGATCCAAGGCTACGGTGCGGCTGCGCAGAGTCGGAATGGCGATCTCTTCGAAGCCCTCCTGGCCCCCGCCAGAGGCCGGATGAAAGAGGCCGGATTCGGCATGGCTGTCTGCTGGAGCCAAGGCTCCGAAAGCGAGCATGAGAAGCAGTGTCGAGGTCTTGGGCATGGTCTGAGCTCCGAAGGGGTCGTGGGATATTCGGAAGCGCAGGATGCCACGAGCCGCAGAAGATCTCAAGGTAGACTGTCGCAGCCATGAAGATCGCACTCGTGCAGCAGAAAGCGTCCAGAGACAAGCAGAAAAATGCGGCCCGCGGTCTCGAGGCCGCACGCAAGGCAGCCGGTGAAGGGGCCGAGGTCGTTGGCTTCGCCGAGTTGGCCTTCGAGCGGTTCTACCCTCAGCGCCCAGCTGCGGGTGACGTGAAACACCTCGCCGAACCCGTACCCGGTCCTGTCACCGAGAGCTTTCAGGAGCTGGCCGCCGAGCTGGGGATCGTCGTCGTCCTGAACCTCTTCGAGCGGGAGGGTGACAAGACGTTCGACACCTCGCCGGTCATCGACGCCGACGGCACCCTGCTGGGCCGTACCCGCATGGTCCACATCACCGAGTACGAATGCTTCCACGAACAGGGCTACTACGACGAAGGGGACAAGGGAGCACCGGTCTATTCGACACGGGCCGGCAAGATCGGGGTCGCGATCTGCTACGACAGGCACTATCCCGAGTACATGCGGGCCCTGGCACTGAACGGAGCGGAAGTCGTTGTGGTTCCACAGGCCGGTGCGGTGGGGGAGTGGCCCGAAGGTCTCTATGAGGCGGAGATGAGGGTGGCCGCCTTCCAGAACGGCTACTTCACGGCGCTGTGCAATCGCGTTGGCGAGGAAGAGTGTCTGACTTTCAGTGGAGAGTCCTTCGTCTGTGCGCCCTCTGGTTGTGTGATCGAGCGCGCTCCGGCATTGGAAGAGACGATCCTCCATGCCGAGCTCGACCTGGAGGCGGTGGCGCATTCCCACGCCCGTGAGCTGTTTCTTCGCGACCGCAGACCCGAGCTCTACGCCGATTGGCTGGCTCGCTGATAGCAGCGGCTCCAGGCGAGATTCGATCAGAAAACGGGCGCATCGAGGCTTCTGATGCGAGAATCTGGCGACTGACCCCAGTCAGCCCCTACAGAGCCATGTATCCGTCGGGAACAGCATCGTTTTTGGCGCCAGATGTCTCGAATGGGACCTCGACGTCGAATAGACTTGGGTGTGGGTCCGCGCTGAGCTCGAGTGCTCGGCACAACTGGAGAAACTGCGATGCGGAAGATGAAGGTGGCCCTTCCCGAAACCCTGTCCGCAGAGGTGCGAGCTCGCGTCGTCGAGTGGCAGCTGACGGGCAAGATCGAACAGCTCTGGGGACGAGACGCCTCTCTCTGGACCGGTGGGAACGAGGCGAGCTGGCTCGGCTGGCTCGATATCGTCG
>JARFQS010000082.1 GCA_029287645.1 Thermoanaerobaculia bacterium
ATCGCCCGAGGACTTGAGCTGCCGCCACTGGTGGAGAGTCGCCTCTTTCGCCTCTGGCCATTCCACCTTCTTGCCTCCTCTCCCCAGAACTCCACCTGCAGCGCGATCAGCCGCCGGCGACGCCCGGCAGCTCCTTCGTCAGGGCTTCCGGCATGAACCACACGGGGCACTCGGCGCCGTGCAGGATCGTCATCGTCGTCGTGCCGAACAGGAACCGCTTCAACATCCCCTTGCCGTGCGCGCCCATGATGATGGCCAACGCACCGACTTCCTTCGCGGTCGCCAACACCGTCTCCGCGGGGCCACCGACCTTCACTTGGACCGACACCTGCCCGGTGAGCGTCTCCGGAATCATGCTCAGCAGCCTTTGGCGCGCCGCCTCCACTTCCCGCTCCTCCTGCGCTACGTCTCCGGTTCCGGTCTGCACCACCACGTGCAGAACCTCGATGCGATGCGGCATGTCGTTGGCCAGGTCGATGGCCGCACCGAGGACCCCGAGCCCCTGGGGCGTGAAGTCCACGGGCACCAGCATCGTCATCTGGTCGGCCGGATCGTTGTCCGGCGCATCGAAGACCGCTTCCGGAACGTAGCCCTCGCCGATGGTCAGGACTGCGCAGGGTGCGCTGATAATGATCTTCTCGGTCAGGGAATCGTGCTCCGAGCCACTCTTGCCGTGGCTCCCCATGACAATGAGATCCGCCGGCAGGCCTCGCGCCACGAACAGCAGCGTCTCTTCCAGCGGCCCTCGCGTGACCTTGGCCTCGTACTCCACCCCTTCCGGGATCTGGTCGAACAGCTCCTGCAGCTTGGCCGGCACCTCCGCCGCCTTCTGCTCCTCGCCCGCCTCGTGATCCTCCGACCACATCCAGGCCACCGAAAGGAAGCCGGGCGGCCGCACGTCGAGATTGTGGTGCAGCACCAGGCGGGCGCCGACGCGCTTGCACACCTCCACGGCCATGCGCACATTGCGCTGCGACATCGAGCTGAAGTCCACCGGGCAGAGTATGGTCTTGACTTCCATCGTCTTCGTCTCCTCTTGCCGCTACTTCGATTCCTCGTCGACGCTCGCCACCGTCGTCTCGACCTCGTCGTCCTCCTCGACGTCGATCTGTTCGAGGGCGTAGGACAGGCAGCTGATCAGATCGTCCGGATGCTCGATGCCCACCGACAGCCGCACCAGCGCCGGCGTGATGCCGATCGCCTCCTGCTCCTCCACCGGCACGTCGGCATGCGTCATCGTGGCTGGGTGCTCCACGAGCGACTCGGTGCCTCCCAGGCTCACCGCCAGCTTGGCGAGCTTGATGTTGTTGAGGAAGCGGAACGCCTCCTTCTCTCCGGCGTCCTTGAGGTCGAAGGCCACCATGCCGCCTGGTCCCGTGCACTGCTTTTCGTAGATCTCCTTCTGCCGTGGCGTGTCGGGCATGCCCGGGAAGTGGACCTTCTCGATCCGCGGCTGCTCCGCCAGCCAGGCTGCGACCTTCTCGGCATTCTTGCGTGAGCAGGTGATGCGCAACTTCGCCGTCTCGAGCGAGCGCATGAGCAGCCAGGCCGAGAAGGGCTCCAACATGGTGCCCAGGATGGTGCGATAGAGCTTGACCTGCTCGATCAGCTCGCACGAGCCCAGCGCCACTCCCGCCACCAGATCGCTGTGACCTCCCAGATACTTGGTCGCCGAGTAGACCACCAAATCGGCGCCGTGCTTGAGCGGCTGCTGATAGAGCGGTCCCATGAACGTGTTGTCGACCAAGCACAGGGCCTCGTGGCGATGAGCTACTTCAGCCATCCCCTCGATGTCCGTCATGCACATCGTCGGGTTGGCGGGCGTCTCCAGGAAGATCACCCTCGCCGGCGTTCCGGCATCCTTGAGCTCCTGGCAGATGGCGTCGACCACCTCCGGCTCGGAGCGGGCCCTGAACTCACGCGTCACGATGCCGCGCTCGGGCAGAATCGTCTCCAGCAACAGGTCCGTGCCACCGTAGATCGGCCGCGAAAACACCACGGCTTCGCCGATCGGCACGAGGGACAGCAGCGAGGTCGAGATCGCCGACATGCCGGACGAGAACACGGCACTCTCTTCCGCCTCGTCCCACAGCTTGAGGCGCTCCTCGAGGATCTCGAGGTCGGGGTTGTTGAGGCGGCTGTAGATCAGCCCCATCGGCTTGTCGGGGTCCTTCTCCTTGAGGCCATAGGCCCACTGGAAGAACTCCTTGCCCTCTTCTGCACTCTGGAAGGCGAAGGTCGAAGTCTGGAAGATGGGCGGCTTGACCGAGCCCTCCGACCAGGCCGGCACATAGCCGTAGCTCATCATCAGACTTTCGGGATGCATCCCCTCGTATTTGGGCGGCATCGGGTGTCGTTTCTTGCGCATGTCGATTCCCCTTCGGAGCGGCTGAGAGATGGCCCCACCCAATCATTACTCTGACCCCTTCACCGTACCAGAGGCAGATGGGTAGCCCGACACCCACCCTTGAGGGTGGGTCACCGAGGTCTGTGGCTAAGGAACTAGACTGATTCCGGTCAGGTCTTGAAAACGTCTAAGGTGAAGACCGGCGTTCCGAGCGCTGCCTGCATCGCGGGCCACCAGAAAGCTGGTGAGCTCGAACCCCGCGTAGACCTGCTTGATCTCCTCCTCGCTCAACTCTGAAAGGTACGGATCATCTCGAGGCGGGAGACCGTCGAGCAGAGCGGCAAAGAAGTCGACCAACTGACCTCGGGACAGCCCCCTGGAATCCCGGTGAGTAATGGGTGCCAGGTACTCCAC
>JARFQS010000099.1 GCA_029287645.1 Thermoanaerobaculia bacterium
CAGATCGTCTTCGCTGCGGGTGTTCCAAGGCAGCTCCGCTACATTCTCGAGATAGGTGCGAATGACTTGGTACTCCATCGATTCTCGGTTCATTCGCTCCAGCCGGTCCAGCTCCCGATCCACCTCCTTCTGGGCTTCCGCAGGCAGGTCCAGCGCATCCAAACTCTTCTTCAGCTCCCCGAGGCCCGGATCACTGTCGGTTTCCCCCAGCTCGTCCTGAATCGCCTTCAGTTGCTCGCGCAGCACCATCTCACGCTGACGATCGCCCAGCTCGCGTTGCACCTTGCTCTTGATGTCCTGCTGTGCATCGAGCACCCCGATCTGTCGTTGGACCTGCAGGAGAACCTGCCGCAGTCGTTCTTCGACCGAAAGTGTCTCGAGGAGCATCTGGCGCTCCAGGTGAGGCACCTCCAGGTACGCCGCGACCAGGTCCGCCAGGCGGGCCGGGTCCTCGGCCGAGGTCAACACCTGCTTGACGACCTCTTCGGGAAACCCAGCTTTCTGTCCCAGCTCGAGCGCCCGCTCGCGGACCTCTCTCTGAAGCCCTAGAAAGGCCGTATCGGTCGGATCACTGGGCGACAGCTCCTCCGCCCGCCGGACGACGGCTTCGAGGTAGTCATCGCTGGACTCGCTGATTCGCAGGGCGATGCCCCTGTGCTCGCCATGCAGCAGAAACTGCACTCCGCCGGTGACCCTCTGGAGCTGGCCGATGCGCGCCACTGTACCGATGGTGTGGAGACGATCCGGAGTCACCATTTCGCGGTTCTCCCGCTGGGAGACCGCAAAGACCAGCTTTTCATTCGAGCTGGAGACTGCCTGGATCGCTCGCAGAGTGCCGGGACGTCCGGCGCCGATAGGCGTTGTAACCCCCGGAAACACCACGGTGTCCCGAAGAGGAAGTACTGGTAACGTCAAGGTATCCGACATGACTCTCCTTTGTGCCTGAGATGCAACAGCAGGGGATCTCTCTGGTGAATGATCTGCCTTCCCCTCCTCCCCGATCCCGAGTGCCCCTGCCCGTGCCGGGAACGGCTCAACACTTCAAACGCCTGTAAATCGAGTGAAAATTCCCGACACTCAGTGGAGCCAGGGTCCTGGACGGTCATCGTCGTCGCGCACGACATGGATGCCACGTCGCTTCCTCATCCACTTCAGCTTGAGGCTGAGCCACTGTTGCTGCAGGCGCAGCCTGGCTCGACGTACCCAGTTCTGCCTGCGCCAACCTGTCAGGGCCCCGTAGGTGAAGCCCACCGCCACGCACAAGCCGATGAAGCCCGCCAGGTCGTGGGTACCCAGGAAACCCAGAAAAGCGAAGAGGATCTCCAGGAACAGAAACCACCGTGCCTGAATCGGCAGCACGAAGAACAGCAGGATCGTGGCGTGCTGGTTCATCGTTGCGAATGCAGCGATCAGGATCGTCAACACCATTCGCTGGCCCTGCATGAGAATCAGGCTCGACGACGGCGGCGGGCCCGGGCCCGTCATCACGTCCGACAGCACGCCGACGAGCGCGGCAACCACACCTGCCACGAGAGTCGCCGATAGCAGCAGCTTCCAGAAACCACGAGACCCCAGCCTGCTGAGTACGCTGCGGCCGAAGAGAAACAGGATCAGGAGCTCCAGCACGAACCAGAAGTTGGGCGCCCCCATGCCGATGAACGGATAGGTCGCCAACTGCCAAAGGAAGCCGCTTCGCCAGACGAGAGGAGTCAATCGGAGAAGTGCGGGCAACCAGGCGGTGGCTTGAAAGAACTGCAGGGTGAAGGTCCCGAAGATGACACCGAGCAGGATCCACAGGTCTCGGGGAACGGGACCGGAGAGTCCCATGAAATCTCCACCGAGTCCGGCGCCTCTGCCGCCCTGAAACGGGTTGCCGCCCCTCATCTCTGCCTACCGGAGGTCATTCGCTGCATCTCGCTCTCATTCGATGGTGGGGCTCGCCGATGCTTCGGCGCGCAAGGAGTCACGCTTGGATCGCAGCGTCGCCAAGAGGCTGTCGAAGGGTGCCGCGAACTTCTCGAGACCCTCTCGCTGCAGATCTTCGGTGGCAGCTTGGAGATCGATCCCCAGGGAGCTCAGCGTCTCGAGCTGCCGGCTGGCCTCGCTCCGACCCTCGAGCAAGGTGGGAACTACCTGACCGTGATCGCGAAACGCCTGCAGTGTGTCGGGCGGAATCGTGTTGACGGTGTCGGGCCCGATGAGCTCCTCGACGTAGATCACATCGCGATACGCGGGGTTCTTCGTACTGGTGCTCGCCCACAGGACCCTCTGCGGCGCGGCCCCTCGATCCCGCATCGGCTCGAAGGGCGCAGCCTCGAAAATCTCCTGATATCGCGCATAGGTCAGCTTGGAGTTGGCAATGGCGATCTTCCCCTGCAGAGCCGCGGCCTCTACATCCTCCAGGCGCTCCAGGCTCCGATCCACCTTCGTGTCGACCCGACTCACGAAGAACGAGGCAACCGAGGCCAGGCGCTCCGGGTGCCGACATCGCTCCACTCCCCGCAGATACGCTTTGGCTACCGCTTCGTAGTGAGCCAGGGAGAACATCAGGGTCACATTGACGTTGATTCCCTCCGCCAACAGCTGCTCGACGGCGGGGATGCACTCGTCGGTGGCTGGAACCTTGATCATCAGGTTGGGCCGGTCGACTCGCTGCCAGAGATGCCGAGCTTCTGCCACGGTTCCCTCGGCGTCTCTCGCCAGATGTGGAGACACCTCGAGACTGACGAAACCATCCCGACACTTCGTTCCCTCGTACACCTCCATCAAGAGATCCGCGGCCAGGCAAATGTCCTCGACCACCAACGCCTCGTACAGGCCCTCGACACTCTCCTGAGGCTCCCCGATCAGAAACTCCTGAATGGCCTGATCATAGAGGTCGCTCTCGCCGATCGCCTTCTGGAAGATCGCTGGATTGCTGGTGACGCCACTGACCCCATCTTCCTCGACCATGCGTTGTAGCGAGCCGTCCAACAGGATGTCGCGGCGGATGTAATCCAGCCAGACAGCCTGCCCCTGAGCCTGGAGTTGTCGTAAAGGATTCATGGGCTCCTCCCGAAATTCGCGCCAATGGTATCAGGGGACTCCGCCTACC
>JARFQS010000102.1 GCA_029287645.1 Thermoanaerobaculia bacterium
GTGTTGGTCTCCTTGGCGTAGTGGGTGAGGAAGATATCCTCGTCGCCATCATTATCGACATCGGCAGCATGGACTCCCATGGAAGCTTCTCTCTGACCCTCCGCGTTCACGGCGCAGCCGGCCAACAGCGTGTCGTCACGACAGGTGCCGTCCCCGTTGTTCATGAACAGCAGGTTGGACATGCCGTCATTCGCCACGTAGTGGTCGGGCCAGCCATCCAGATCGAAGTCGGCCGAGGCGACCCCCAGACCGGTGCGTGGCTCGACGCGAATGCCCGCCTGCACCGAGACATCCTCGAAGGTCCCGTCGCCGCGATTGCGAAACAGGTGATCATCCGCCGAGGGATAGACGTCGGGATCGCAGTAATCGGCCGCCCCCATCGGATTGAGGCAGTGGACCCGCTTCTCGACACCGAAGTCGACGTAGTTCGTGACGTAGAGGTCCAACCAGCCGTCGCGATCGAAGTCCAGGAAGCTGGCGCTGACGCTCCATCCCTTGTCATCCGCGCCCGAGGCCTCCGTCACATCGGAAAAGGTCCCGTCACCGTTGTTGCGAAGCAGCTGATTCGAGCCGAAGTTGGTCACATAGAGGTCAGGCCACCCATCGTTGTCGTAGTCGCCGCTCGCAACTCCGAAACCATACTCGGACCGAGTCAACCCGACCTCCTCCGTCACATCCGTGAAGCGGAGAGTCCGCCGCCCCTGAGGGTCGATCTCGAGATCGTTGCGATACAGCCGGTCGGTCAGGGGAACCGGGTGCTTCGGTGGTACTTCGGCATCTTCGACACCCTTGCCGGGGGCCAGCATCGTCGCCTGCACAGCATAGAGATCGAGGTCGCCGTCGGCGTCGTAGTCGATCAGCCCTCCACCCGAGCCCATGATCTCGAGAAAGTAGATTTCTCCCGATGCACCGTTGAAAAGGTGGAAGTCGAACCCCGACTGACGGCTTGCATCCGAGAAGACTTCCTGACTCTTCGTAGGCTCCCCTTGCTCCCGCGCGGTGGCTGTCTGTACAACGATCTGACAGGTCCATGCCAGCAGTGAGAGACAGCACAGGGCGACCCGCATCAATCTCCCCCAGCCCGCTGCCGATAGAGGGCCAGGTCGGACCGCATCCTTTGCAGCTGCTCTTCCGGCCAGCCCGCTGCCTCGGCCTCACTCAGCGACCTCGCCTGCCACTCTGCGGCCTCGGCGGAGCGCCCAGCGGCGCCCAGAGCTGCCGCTGCCATGGCACCGTTCTGGATCGATGGGTCCACTTCGTGCAGACGGAGAGCCACCGGCACGGCCGCCTCGGCATCGCGAACCTCGGGGTCGGGGCTGGCCAACAGAAGCTGCACGAGGGCACCCATCAGGAGACGGCTGACCGCGATCTCTCCGAGGCCGTCCTGCAGCACGTCTCTCGCCTCTCCGAACTGCCCCCGTCCTGCCAGCGCCTGCGCCAACGCCAGGTAGACCTCTTCGTCCGCCGGATCGATCTCGAGGACGCTTCGCAGCTGCTCCTCGGCCTCGGCCTGTCTCCCGAGTCGCCCCAGAGAGACGGCCCTGTTGAACTGTGCATCCCGGAGCTCGGGAGCCTGCTCGATCGCCGCGTCGTAGTATCGGAGTGCCGCCTCGTCATCGCCGGCCAGCTGCCACAGGCCACCGATCTCGAAGTTCAGGATCGCCCTCGAGTGTACGTCTTCCGCGCTCTCCAAGACGCCTTCCAGCCCTGTAATAGCACTATCGAAGTCTCCCTGACGGGCCTGAACTGCTGCCAGGTCCAGAGAGGCTTCGAGGAAGTCTGGCCGGTCCGCCAGAATCGATTCGAGCTCCGCTCGCGCCTCCGCGTCTCTGCCAACTTCCGCTAGCGAACGAGCCCTCAGTATTCGCGTGCCCGGATCTGTCGGATCGATCTCGAGTGCCGCGTCCAGATGCTTGAACGCCTCTTCGAACCTCGCCTCCTGCACCAGCACATAGGCAAGGCCTTTTCGCGCTTCTTCGAGCCCCGGCGCCATCTCGACGGCCTGTCGATAGAGATCGATCGCCTCCTCTGTGACACCATCTCTGGAAATCAGAGCCTTCGACAGTTGGACTCTCACCATCGCATCGTTCGGCAACAGGGCCGCAGCGAGCCGAAACTCCTCGATTGCCGCGTCCAGATCGCCGCTCTTCTCCAGCGCGTCGGCCAGAATCTGGTGATTCACCCCGTTGGTCGGATCCTCCTCCACCGCTTGGCGGTATTCGGCGACGGCTTCGTCCCACCGGCCGGTCGACTGGGCCTCGAGGCCGGCAAAGAGGTGGCTGCGGGAGAAATCTCCCCTGAGGGACTCCATCAGCGGGTCGGGAAACGTGAGGCTTTCCGAAGCCTGCTTCGACAGATGCTCTCGGGCTCGATCCATGTCCCGCATCTTGCGGTAGGCGAGCCCCATCTGCTGGTGAATCTCGGCGGCCTCGGGCTCGATCTCCAGGGCGGCTTTGAAGAGCTCGATTGCCGCCGCGTCGTCGCCTCGCAAGCTCGCGCTGCGCCCCAGGCCATACAGAGCCGAGGCTGTAAACCCCTCCGTGCGCCTCGCCCGCTCGAAATACTCGGGTGCCTCCTCCGGCCGATCCGCGAGAAGAGCCAGCTGCCCCAAGCGGAGATTCACCGCCGCATCGGCCGGCTGGAGCTCGTAAGCCCTCTCCAATTGCCTGATTCCATCCTCGAGTCTGCGTTGGTCCTGATAATAGGAGCCGAGATAGTAGGGCCAACGATACTCATCGGGATCGAGCCGCTGGGCGTTGATGAGTGCCGGCTCGATG
>JARFQS010000240.1 GCA_029287645.1 Thermoanaerobaculia bacterium
GGTTCATCTACTTCACGCTGCCGAACCACGACCAGAGCCGATCCAAGAGGTGGATCCTGGCGGGGGCCGTGACGGGAACGCTTCTCTGGGCCCTGGTGACCTTCGGTTTTCGTCTATTTCTGGCCAATAGCGGCCGATTCAGCGCCGTCTACGGAATCGTCGGTGGCATGGTGGCGCTCCTCATCTGGCTCTATCTGACCGCCATGTCCATCCTGATCGGGGGCGAGGTCGCTGCGGTCCTCGAGCACCGTCTGGGGAAGAAGACCACCGAGTCGCCGGAGCCGGAAGCCGAGTCCGAGAGCTCGGAACGAGATCTCGAGTAGAGATCTCGCTGCAACGATCTGCGCGCTACCTCTCGTCGGAACCAGTGCTGTCCAAGTCGCCCTCCAGCTCGCGGAGGCGGTTCTCCAAGGTTTCCAGTCGCTCCAGCAGCTCCTCCTGGCTCGACCAGTAGCCGTCGATGCGCTCCTGCCATTCCTCGCTGTTCAACTCCGAGTGCAATCTGCCGATCGCTTCGTCCCAGGCCTCGGTCCGCAGCTCGATGACCTCTTCGAATTCTGCCTCGGGCCAAACGACTGCATGGTGTTCGTCGTCCCGATCATGCCTGAACCTTCGAATGTCGATTCGGGGCCGGTCCATCTTGGCGAGTGTGGCGTCGAAGGCGAGTAGCTGAGCATCCCTCCAGGCCTCGATTCGAACGATGTCTCCCTCCTCGTGTCTCGAGATCTCATGGAACAGGTCGACAAAAGAGCCGATGGGCTCTTCGTCGACAGACGTCAGGATGTCTCCGACCTGCAGGCCGGCGTTCTGGGCTGGACTACCGTCCGCCACCCGCGAAACCATCACTCCATTCTCGACCGGGGCTCCGAAGTGTCCTCTCAGCTCCGCAGTCAGCTCGACCGCCTCGACCCCCAGGTAGCCTCGGCTGCCCATGACTTCGTAGTTGCGAGCTATCGCATGCTTGCCACCGGGGCCCGCCACTTTGATCACTCGTGACTTGCGGATCTCCTCGTCCTCCACGTCCTGCGTTTCGGCAGAGAGCTGCGGGGCGGCAAACAGTGCCATGGCAATGAGTCCGAGGATCAGAAGCGCGGCCATACGAGAACGGGAGAGAGATTCGAAGTTGCGCATGGTCATGATTCTCCTTTTCGTTTCATGGGTTGCGACGGTTGTCGGGACCTGTCGATGCGGGTCGGACATCTGGCACCGCGGCATACGGGTCGACCTGCCCGAGATCGAGAACCAGGTCGATCCGGCTATCTCCTCCGAGGTACAGAACCGGAGGAGGCTGGGCGGCAAGCGAGCGAAGCGCGTCGACTTCCTCTTGCAGGCTTTCGTACTCCAGTCGAAGCTGCTGGGTGCTCTTCTGTTGTGCCGTTGGATCGGTAGAGGGCCGGGCCCGAATCCACAGGCCGAGGGCGAGACCCATCGCGGTGAGGGCCACGACGACGCCCACCGCCCGGGGAGATGTCGTCCCCAGCTTCGATGTGGGGCGATGCTCCAGGCCATCCATCACTCGCTGGGTGAAGTTCTCGGAAGCCTGCTCCGCGGGCAAGCTCTCGAGAGCCCGGTGCAGAGCGCGGTCTTCTCTTGTGTTCGTCACGATCGTCCTCCCAGCTGATAGGGCTCGAGGTCACTACGAAGCAGCGCGCGACCGCGATGCAGCCGCGATTTGACGGTGCCTTCTTCGATACCGAGCAGGTCGGCGATCTCCCGGTGGCTCTTGTCTTCGATGTAGGAGAGCACGATGGGAGCACGGTAGCGGAGTGGCAGACGGGTGAGGGCCCGGGTCAGTTCCTGGTTCAGCTCGCTGCGCAGCATCTCCGCCTGCTGGGCCGGCTCGGTTCGATGTCCGTTGGAATGGAAAAAAAGGGTGCGCAGACGAGTCCAGCGCTGATTGCGCCTCGCTTCACTACGCACCAGATTGGTCGCGATGCGAAAGAGGTAGGACTGGAGCCTGCCGCGTTCGGAGTAGCGGCCCCCCCTCTCGTAGAGGCGCAAGAAGGCCTCTTGTGCCAGGTCCTCGGCCTGACTCTTGCTACCGGTCAAACGGGTCAGGTAGTTCACCAGGCTGTCCTTGTGACGATCCACCAATTGCCCGAAGGCGGATCGATTACCCTGCCGTGCCAGTTGGAATAGGTCGCTGTCGCTATAGGCCGTGGTCTCGTTCACGGCTCCTCCTACCCCTATATAACGCTCGAAGCGCTTCAGGGTTCCGACGGAGGGGGTGCGACCTCAGGGGTGGCTGCTTGTGGTGGGACCCGGTCTCTCAGCCTCCGACGATAGGTCGGGGGGCTGACACCGAGGAGCAGAGACCCGGTGCGGACATCGTCCGGGAACCGCGAGACGATCTCTTCCAGGAGAATCTCCTGGGTCTGCTCGAGAAGGCGCCCCTGTTCTCGCGCCGGGGAGTGAACCAGCTCGGCGAGGACTGTCTGGACCTCGTTCCAGCTACCGGAACGGGGAGCCAATCCCGACTGGATCTGCTGACTGGCCTTCTTCAGGCGCCGTCTGAAAGTGCTCTCGGGCAGGCCTACGAACTGGCAGCCTCGGCGTGCCACCTGCCCGGCCGCAGCGCCCGCTTCGAGAATCAGATCATCGGCGAGCCAACGACCCAGAGGTAGTCCCAGCGGGGGGTCGCTCTCGGCTGCCAGCTCGATCTGTCGTTGCAGGGATTTGCGGAGCTCTGCCCAAGGGTCGATGCGCTTCTCCTCCGTCCCGGTCGTGGCTTCGGTCTCGACGTCGGACGATTCGACAGAAGCCTCGAGCTGCCGCTCCAGGGTTGGTACCTCTCCGGAGTCGAGCGACTCACCCGTCAGGCCGAGCTCGTCGGGCTCGAGCTCTTCATTGTCGCTCAGGATGACACTCTGCAACAGGCGGTTCTGCAACTCGCGGACGTTCCCGGGCCAGGTGTGCGCCAGCATGGCCTCCTCAGCCGCTGGCGACAGGCTCCGGGCTTGCTTCTGGTACTGCACCGCATACAGCTCGAGAAAGTGCCGCGCCAGATGGAGGATGTCGTCGGGCCTCTCTCGGAGCGGCGGGATCCTCAGGTGGAGAACGTTGAGACGGTGGTAGAGGTCTTCTCTGAAGCGGCCGGCCTGGACCTCGGTGGCCAAGTCTCGATTGGTGGCGGCGATGATTCTGACATCCACCCGTCGGGCCTTGGTGCCTCCGACGGTGGTGAACTGCTTCTCCTGCACGAAGCGCAGCAATTTGGTCTGCACTTCCAGAGGTAGCTCGCCGATCTCGTCCAGCAGCACGGTCCCACCGTTGGCCTGCATCAGGCGACCGGCGCGACTCTGCTGGGCCCCGGTATAGGCTCCCTTCTCGTGTCCGAAGAGCTCGCTCTCGATCAACGTCGCGGCGATGGCTCCGCAGTCGACGACGACCAGCTGGGCATTGCGACGCGGACTGAGTTGATGAATCG
>JARFQS010000435.1 GCA_029287645.1 Thermoanaerobaculia bacterium
AGACAGAGACACTGCAGCCGACCGGTGAGACCGCGATGGTGCGATCCTGGATGTCCAGCTCGGCGATGCACTCGGCGAGATATTTCTGGATCAAGCCGTGACCACAGCCGGGGCAGTAGTGCGTGCTCTGGCCTTTCAGGCCTTCGCCGTGCGAATGGCGCTCGAACTTCTCGTAGAAGACGTTGCTCATGCTGCCACCTCCAAGAGTGAGGTGAGTTTGTCGACGATCTCCTGCAGCGACGGCAGGATACCGCCGAAATGCCGGACATTCTCGATGCGTGCGTCGGTGAGGTTGGCGTGGCTCAAGGCCAGTCGGAGCTCATCCTCCAGCTGGCCGTTGCTGCCCTCCACGACCAGGAGACCCTCGACGTGATCGATGACACTGACCAGGGCGTCGATGGGGAATGGCCACAGCGTGATGGGCCGGAAGAGGCCGGCCTTGATCCCCTGCTCTCGTAGCTGCTGAACGGCGCCCTTGGCCATGCGAGCCGGTGTGTTGCAGGCGACGATCAGCCACTCGGCATCGTCGCACTGGAACAGGTCGGCTCTCTGCTCTTCGGCCTGCATCCTGTCGTACTTCTCGTTGAGGTGGATGTTGTGGGCTTCGAGATCGGGCTCTGACAGGAAGATAGAGCTGATCAGATTGCCGCGATGCATCTCGTCTCCCCAGACGGCCCATTCCGGTAGGCCCGGTTTGACCATGTACTCGGGAAGGGTCACCCGCCCCGTCATCTGCCCCAGGTATCCGTCGCCGGCGATGACCACCGGGTGGCGGTACTTGAAGGCCAGATCGAAGGCCAGCATCGCCATCTCCAGCATCTCTTGTGGCGTCGAGGGCGCGAGAACCGGTGCGTGAGTGTTGCCGTGGCCCAGACCCCGGCACAGGAGCTTGATATCGGCCTGCTCGGGGGCGATGTTGCCCAGCCCGGGACCGCCTCGCATGACGTCGACCACGACCCCCGGTACCTCGGCCCCGATCATGTAGGAGAGCCCCTCGACCATGAGACTGAAGCCGGGCGAAGAGGTAAAGGTCATGCACCGCATCCCGGCGCCACCGCAGCCGTACATCATGTTGATGGTCGCCACCTCGCTGACCGCCTGGACGAAGACGCCGTCGATTTCGGGAAGCAGCTTGGCCATCAACTCGGCTCCCTCCGTCGAAGGCGTGATGGGGTAGCCGAAGAAGTGCCTGCAGCCTGCCAGGATGGCGCCGATCGAGGCGGCGTGATTGCCCTTCAAGACGAGGGGCTCGAGGTGCGGCAGTGCGACTCGCTCGTCAGGAATGGCGACCGGCTCCTGATGGGCGGTCGTCTCCTTGGGACCGAACAGCTTGGCCGGATCGAACATCTCGGTTTCGAACTCGTTCGGCACGGGGGCCAGTCCGAAGGGCTCGGGACAGGCACTGAAGCACAGACCGCACCCGGAGCAGGCTTCCAGATCGAGGACGATCGGCGTGAAGCCTGTGGAGGGTTCGATTTCGGTGCCCAGCGTGATGCAGCCCTTGGGACAGGCGTCGATGCACCGCCCGCAGGCCTTGCAGAACTGAGGCATGACGTAGGGTTTGGGTCGGGATCTGGTCTTACCGGTAGGCATGACACTCCTCTTCAGATCATGAAGGAGTCCGCAGAAACGGCGCGCTTGAGTCGTCGGGCCGACGAGGTGGAGCGCCTTCGGAGCACTCACCGAAAGCATGCACGAGGCGGCGATTGTCGCCAACACCCGATGAGGTGGGAAGGCCCACCCACCTGAAGGGGTGGCCGCGCCTTTCAGTACGCGAAATGGTCTACATGAAGCCGAGTTGCAGCCGGGCTGCATCGGTCATCATGTTCGGATTCCAGGGCGGGTCGAAGACGATCTCGACCTCGGTCTCCTCGACGCTGGAGATCGCCTCCAGACGCGCGCGAACGTCCTCTGCGAGCACCGGACCCATTCCACAGCCGGGGGCGGTGAGGGTCATCTTGATCTCGACTCGAAAGCCGCCTGCCGAGAGGTCTTGAATCTGGCAATCGTAGATCAGGCCGAGATCCACGATGTTGACGGGTATCTCAGGATCGAAGCACTTCTTCATTTCCGCCCAGATGAGCTGCTCGAGGGAATCTGCATCCTCCGGAACCGCCGACTGGCCCGAGGTCTCGACCTGTTCCTTGCCGAGCGCGTCGGCGTTGCGCTCGTCGATGCGATACATCGCTCCACGATCGGTCATGACCGTGAAGCTGCCGCCCAGGCTCTGGGTGATCAGGACCTTGGTGCCCTCCGGAATGACGACCGGCGAACCGTCGGGGATCTGAATCGCACCGACTTCTCGTTGGATGGTCACCTCTTCGTACATACGATGTTCCTAACGCCGCCGACCCTGTGCTCTCTGGATGCCCTTCCGAGGCAGGATGCCGGAGTATAGCAATCGAGCGCTGGAGGTCGTCGATCTTTGCTTCATCGATCCAGGTGAGGGGAGGGTACGAGGGGAACTCCAAGCTCCTCGATCCGTGAGTAGCCAGCCTTTCGGAGGGCCGCCAGGAGGGCCTCTATGTGCGGTCGATTCTTGACCTCCAGAATGAGCTCGACATCGACCTGCCAGAAGGCGGTCTCGGTGAAGACTCGGTTGTGATGGATGTGCAGGACGTTGGCTTCCTGCTCGGCGACGACTGCCAGCATTCCGGCCAATCCACCTGGCCGGTCCTTGACGGTGATGCCGAGCCGGACGAGGCGATGCTGCTTGAGCAGCGATCTCTCGATGATGCGCTCCAGGATGTTGAGATCGATGTTGGCACCGCAGAGCACCACGACGACCTTCTTGCCCTCCAGACCGGGGAACCTGCCGTTGCGTATGGCGCAGTATCCGGCCGCACCCGCTCCTTCGGTCAGAGACTTGCCGGTCTCGAGGAGCTCGTAGACGGCAGCCTCGATCTCGGTCTCAGAAACCAGCTCGATGCCGTCGACCAGCCTCTGAATGATGGGATACGTCAGCTCACCAGGCCTCTTGAGCGTAATGCCCTCCGCGATGGTCGGTGCGACCTCGGAGGAGCGCCACTCTCCAGCATCGTAGCTCTTCTTCATGGCCGGAGCGGCCTCACTTTGCACGCCGAAAACCCCGACTTCGGGTCGCTGGGCCTTCACCGCGGTGGCGATGCCGGAGATGAGTCCGCCGCCACCGATGGGCGTGACGATGGCGTCGAGGTCGGGGACCTGCTCGAGGATCTCGAGGCCGACGGTACCCTGACCCGCGATCACGGCCTCGTCATCGAAAGGGTGGACGAATGTGAGGCCTTCTTGCTCTTCCAGCTCTCGGGCCCGGGCCAGGGCCTCGTCCAGGTTCTGACCCTGTAATTCGACGGTGGCCCCGAGCTGCTGAGTTCGGGTGACCTTCACCAATGGAGTGCTCTCTGGCATCACGATGCGTGCCTCGACACCGACCGAGCCTGCTGCGAATGCGACTCCCTGCGCGTGGTTGCCCGCCGAGGCGGCGATGACGCCTCGCGCACGCTCCTCCTTGCCGAGTGTGAGGATCCGGTTCAGGGCACCGCGGGGCTTGAAGGATCCCGTGCGCTGCAGGGT
>JARFQS010000361.1 GCA_029287645.1 Thermoanaerobaculia bacterium
GTGTGATCCAGCCAGGCCGGAGTCGACGATGTCCTACTGCCATGGTGCGCGACCTTGAGGATGTCCACATCTGCAAGGACATCCGGGTATCTCTTCAGGAGCTCTCGCTCGGCGGCTGCCTCTATGTCTCCAGTCAATAGGACCCTCCGACCTCCAAACGATGCCAACACGACCAGGGATCGATCATTCACTCCCCGCCTCACCCCCGGTCGGGGATTGAGCACCTGGAGACTCCACCGGCCCACTGCCAGAGATGTGCCAGCCCAAAGAGAGCGAATCCCGACGCCAGGGAGTCCATGCAGCCTGGCGACACAGCCCATCGGGTTCCAACCAGGTGAGCTCCACACCTCCCGTGCAGGAATCAGGGAAGCGATCTGGACCAGCCCGCGGCAATGATCCTGATCCGGGTGACTGAGGACCAGGGCGTCCAGACGTCGTACTCCCAGGTTCGCCAGCACAGGTAGGAGGATGCGACTGCCGATGTCGCCGCGCCTCCAACCTCCACCATCGAGGAGAGCTGTTGTCGGCCCATCCCGCAGCACGATCGATTCACCCTGCCCTACATCCAAGAGGATCAGCTCGACCGAAGAGGGCTCCCGCTGCCCTTTCGGAAAAATCATCAAGACAATGAGAAGCGCGGACACCAGCTGAAGAGGTCTCCGAGCGGCAAGCAGCGCGAACAGAAGGGCACCGAGGATCCATACCTGCCAGACGCCCCAATCGACGATGAGCGGCCGCGTCACCTTTGGAGGCAGCGCTGCTACCCCGGTGAATGGCAACGCGACAAGGTTGACCAGGATTCCAAGCCGTCCTGCCAAAACCGGATCGGTGACGGCGATGAAACTCCACACGACTCCTGTCCCCAGAGCCACTGCAGTCCATGGAATCGCGACCAGGTTCCAGACAGGAGCCAAAGGTGTGAAGAGGTGGAAGGACGGGAGAGCCCAGGGCAGTGTCGCGAGCTGCGCTCCCGCGGTGACGCTCAGCGGGCGACTCAGCGAAAGGGGAGCGAGACTCCAGCGCTTCTCGAGCCAAGGCGACAGCACGAGAATACCTGTGGTTGCGGAGACCGTCAGGCGGAAGCCGAGGTCCCAGATCAGCCGGGGATCCGCCACGACCATGATGGCTGCAATGGCGACCAGAGTGTTGCCCGGAACCGGAGGTCTCGAGTGCGATAGAGCCACCCAGACGCCGACGAGCATGCAGCACGCCCTGATCAGAGAGGGCCGTGGACCGACGAACATCAGATAGCCTGACGCCGCGGTCACAATCAGGATCGCTCTGGCACTGATCGGCATCCAGAACGTCAAAGCCAGGGTCATTCCAGCGAGAAGCCCGACATGGAGGCCGGAGAGAGCCACCAGATGAGAAAGCCCACAGGCTTGAAGCCCCCTTCTCCAAGACCCTGGCAGAGACCAGCTCTCGCCGAGAACGAGGGCCTGGACGAGGAATGCCCCCGGGGTTCCAGCGATCTCACGCGACTGGAGGGCAGCTCGAATCCTCGTACGAACCCGGGCCGAAAGACGGTGAATCCAAGGCAGAATCAAGCCGTCCGGCAGCGACTCGACGAAGTAGGCCGATTTCGTGTAGACATGCCAGCCGCTTCGGGCAGTAGGTACTCCGTTGGCCGACGGCGGCGCCCTTCGCAAGTAGCCGCGCACTCTCAACCGATACCCGGAAGGGGGAACCGACCCGAGCGGAAGTGAGACTACAGCGCGACTCCTCCAGGCCTCGACGTTCCCCCGTTCTCTCAGCCAGTCACCGCGGAGCATGACCTTTGGCCCTTCGGCGGTTGGGGTCCAGTGTCCGGCGAGATGACCCACCAGAACGACGGGGATCTCCGGATTCGGAGTCGGATCCGAGCCGCTGAGCCATCCGCTGATCAGTCCGATAGCCAGCCCCGTCACCACGCCTCTGCCCCATCCACTCATGGCCAGCCCGAGGGCCAGGAGGGCCACACCACCTGGAATTGTTCGTGCCTCTCCCGTGCCCGCTACTAGAACCCCAGCGAGACAAGCCAATGAAGCCGGCAGTGCCGGCCAAGGCATCCGGCTCACACGAGGGATGACGGAGCCTGGCTGGCGGATCTTGCAGGTTTCTGTGAAACCGAAGATTAAGGGGGGTCAGGCTTCGGTCGCGCCGTTGGGCGCCAATGCCTCGGACGAGAACAGGGACAGAAGTGGTAACCGGGCAGACTCGCGTAGCGAGCCTCTCTCGATGCGATCTCGCGCCGCTTCGATCTCGGCCTCGGGCAGTCGCCCTTTCAGGCCACCGAGGATCTGCTCTACCCGCCGAGCAAGGCGCTCTCGGCCCCTCTCATCCAACGCATCCATGGAATCCCGAATCAACCTGGAATCCAGCTCCGCCAGGTCCCTCTCGACCTCGTCGGGGCTGCCACGCAACTCGCAGATCCGACCCGCCCATTCCTCTCGATTCGGAAGCTCGCGCGGAAGTCTCCTCGCCAAGGCGGCGAGCCGAGCTTCCACGTCGATAGCCACCGCTGGCCTCCGCTCCCCCCCGGCCTCGAGCTCTCGGACTTCGGTCCACGCCTTCAGAACGGCTTCCGAGCAATATCGCAGGCTCTGGACCCGCCCTTTCGATGCGCGCTCTTTGCGCCGAGCAAAGACGTCTTCCAGGGCCCGCACCACCAGATCGAGGGGTATGCCAGCCTCGAACCACTCTTTCGAGACCTGCCAATCCGTGGGTGAGAGCAGCAGCGGTGAGCCCCTGAGCCGGACGAACGTCTCCTCGATCGCCTCGAAGTAGGACTGCACTCCACCTGGAGATCTATCGGTTTCGGTCATAGATCATCTTCAGGCCCAACAGGGTCAACTGCGGATTGACCTCACGAATGAACTCCGAGCCACTGGCGATCAGGTCGGCCTCACCTCCGGTTCCAACGATCTTGGTGCCCTCCCCGAGCTCGTCGAGCAGGCGCTTCAGAATGCCGTCGACTAGGCCGAC
>JARFQS010000392.1 GCA_029287645.1 Thermoanaerobaculia bacterium
AAGTCGGTCATATGCAGCGGAATTCCGCCCCATCGGGAGGAGCTCGGGATGCTGTAGGTCAGCAGATCCTGGGCGTTGCCGTAGACCCGGTACGGGAACTGATCGTCGGTGTCGACCCGATAGAACTGCACGCCGCTCTGATTGGCGAACGACGACCAGCTCTTGCCCCCGGTGAGCGTCACCGCGGTACCGCCATCGCAGGTGGCGATCATGCGCATCGGATCCTGCGGGTCGATCCAAATGTCCTGGAAGTCGTCCTTGGCGCTCGGCTCGAGGATCCACGTCTTGCCCGCATCGACGCTCCGCCAGAGCTTGTTGGCGGGCGACCAGAGCTCGTCGGCATTGCTCGGGTTGGCGTAGATATGGGTGAAGTAGAAGGGGCGGGCTGTGATGTTGGCGTCGGCGGTCACGAAGCTCCAGTTCTCGCCGAGATCGTCCGAGCGATAGAGGCCCGTCTGGGTAGCAGAATCGACGAGTGCGTAGACTCGATCGGGATCTGCCGCAGACATGGTGAGCCCGATGCGACCAGTGTCACCTTCCGGCAACCCCGGATTGGTTGTGATTTCTTCCCAACTGTCCCCACCATCGCGCGAGCGCCAGATGCCGCCGTCCGGACCGCCGAAGAAGGATCCCCAGGCCTTCCTCTCGAAGGTCCATAGAGCCGCGAAGAGCACGTTGGGATCGCCAGGACTCATGACCAGGTCGATAGCACCCGTGAGCTCATTCTGAAAAAGAACGCGCTCCCAGGTCTTGCCGCCATCTCGCGTGCGAAGAACGCCCCGTTCCTCCGTCGGACCGAAAGCATGTCCCATCGAGGCGACGAAAACGACATCGGGGTTGTCTGGATGAATGCGGACCCGGGCGATGTGCAAGGAGTCTTCGAGACCGATGTGCTCCCAGGTTTCGCCTCCGTCGACCGTCTTGTACATGCCATCGCCCCAGGAGACGCTCTGACGCAGCTGCGGCTCACCCAGACCGACGTACATGATGTCGGGGTTCTTCTCGTAGAGAGCCATGGCACCCACCGAGGCATAGTTGAACTGGCCCTCACCGACCGGAATCCAGTAGGTGCCTGCGTCCTCGGTCTTCCAAAGACCGCCCGAAGAGTGGCCGAAGTAGAAGACGTTCTTATCGGTCGGATGACCCACCACGGTAGTGCCCCGTCCGCCATTGAACGGTCCGATATTTCGCCATTTCATGGCTTGGATCTGGCTCTCGAATTGGGTGCCCTGCGCGGCCACCGCAATTGACAACGCGAGAAATGCGATCGAGAGCACGAGCGAGACTCTGACAAGTGTCTTCTGCATGATTCCAGCCTCCTTCAGTTCGTCCGGGTGGAGAGCTCCGGACCGGCTTCGCGAAGATTCGCGAGAGAGTGCGGAAATCCTACGACTCGCCTGCCTCGCCATGCTTGACTTTTCATGCCAAACTCTAGAGAGGTCATGCCGCGCACTGAACAGACTGAAGACGCTACTTCGCCGATTCCACTGGTTACCATCGGCTGGATCCACCCCTTTCTCGAGATCCTGGAAGAGGTAGGCGCTCCCTTCGACGCGATTCTCGAGAGAGCTCAGCTTCCTTCGCTCAGCCTGGACGACCCTTCGACCCTGGTGCCGACCACGAAGATCTACCGCTTCGTGGCAATGGCGGCCAGCGAGACCGAAATGCCAGATCTGGGGCTTCTGGCGGGCAGCCGACTCGACCTCGATTCGCTCCTTCCAGACGCCGAGCGTTCCTGGATCCGACCGGGCGTCTTCCGATCTGTCAAGAACTTCATTGGTGTCGCCCTGGAGACCAGTTCGAATGTCGAGCTGTGGATCGATACGAGGCCCGGCCCCGAGCCGGTCACGGAGTTCTTCTATCTCGGCACCTTCGGCACGGACCATCCGGCGTTCCCAGCTGTCGAGCAGTACATGGTGGCGCTGATGGTCCGATGGATCCGGTACGGCACGATTCCGCGGTGGAATCCAAATCAGGTCAACCTGCGCGCAGCCTCCGTTCCCGAGGCCACCCTTCGAAGTCTCGTCGGCGATGCCGAGATCCGATCCGAGCAGACCGTGACTTCGATCGTCTTTCCCGCTCAATCGTTCATGGGACCCCTGGAAGACCTGCCGAGAAGAGGCTCTTCCGTTTGGAAGCGTCACCGTGATTCCCTGAGAAGTGCGACCGGGAGTCGGGACCTTGCCGCCTCTCTTCGCGTCGTCCTTCCCGCCTATCTTCCCGACGGCTCGCCAACCATTCAGCAGGCTGCGAACCTGGCTGGAACTTCTGTCAGGACGCTTCAACGTCGCCTTGATGAGGAGGATGTCACCTACTCTCAGCTGCTCGAGGACCTTCGACACGATCTGGCGATCTACCTCCTGAGAGACTCGGATCGCGATATCTCGGCAGTCAGCCGTGAGCTCGGCTACCGGGATCCGGCAATCTTCACCCGAGCGTTTCGGCGGTGGACCGGCCAGACTCCGAGTCAGTATCGGCGGAAGTTACCTACCTAGATATCGGCCCTATTCTCGGGTTTTTCGCCCGCATACTTAGCGCCTGTGCGTTTCTGATCGAGTTGCGAGTCAGCTGCTTTCCTGGGGTAGCCTCGACCTGGAACCGTTCTGGATATCAAGATTCATGGAGTCTGAGTGGATAGAATACTCAGCCATACCGAGACCGACTCAAGGAGGCCACTCGTGACCTTGCGTCCCTTTGCTACCTACAGATCCGAAGATCGACACGCTACATTGGGCTGCCGGATGACAATGGCTCTGGCTGCCTCCGTTCTACTGGGCATAATCGGCCAGGGCTGCGTCTCCGTTCCCAAGCGTGACCCGGTGCCAGAGAGCCTGATTGGCTCCGCCGAGATCCCAGGTATTCCGATGGCTCGCACCTGGGGTGACGAGGTACCCCCGCATGCCGATGCGTTCATGGCCAAGACCAAGGCACAGATGCAAGCCGAGTACCCTGACATGTTCGGCAAAGAGCACGTCTACTTGGCTATCTCCGGCGGAGGCGCCAACGGTGCCTTCACCGCTGGCCTGCTCAATGGCTGGACCGCGCATGGAACTCGCCCCGAGTTCAGCATGGTCACGGGCATTAGTACCGGCGCCTTGATCGCACCCTTCGCCTACCTGGGTCCGGACTACGACCACATCTTGAAGGACATGTACAGCTCATATGACACCAAGGACCTGCTGCACAAGCGACGACCGTTCAACGCCTTTACGAGCGATGCCATGTACAACACGAAGGGCTTGGAGGGTCTGATCGCTCAGTACCTGACAGCGGAGGTCATGGAGCAGATTGCCGAGCAGCATCGCCGAGGTCGCCAATTGCTCATCGGCACCACCGACATCGATGCAAGCAGGCCCGTAATCTGGAACATCGGCCGAATCGCCGTGAGCGGAGAACCCCACTCACTGGACCTGATTCGCCAAGTCATGTTGGCCTCGGCGTCGATTCCTGTCGCCTTCACTCCTGTGGCCATCGAGGTCGAAGCAGGGGGTCGACGCTACGATGAGCTCCACGTGGATGGGGGCACCGCTTCCCAAGTCTTTCTCTACCCCGCCGGGGTCGCCTGGAGCGAAGTCCTGAAGAAGCTCGAGACACCTGGCATCCCGCGGGTCTATGTCATCCGGAACTCCAGGCTCGATCCGGAAGCAGCGGCTGTCAATCGGAGGCTCCTCCCCATCGCCGAACGCTCGATCTCATCCCTGATCCGAACGCAGGGCATCGGCGATCTTTACCGAATCTTTGCCTTGGCGGAGAGGGACGGGCTCGGATTCCACCTGGCCTATATTCCGGCGGAATTCGATGCGACCCCAACTCAGGTGTTCGATCCGGTGTACATGAAGAAGCTCTACGATCTGGCCTATGAGATGGGCAATGCCGGTTACGAATGGAAAGCCGCACCACCCGGTTTCGAGCCGGACTGAGCCCGAGCCCCATTGAACCCTGAAAGGCGGCTGGCACCCCGTGCAAGCAACTTGGCGGGCGGAACCACTGCGCCGTGGTGTCTCTCTCCGTAGTCTCGTGGGAGATTCATGCGAGATCCACAACGCGGCAGAGGAGGCACGAGATGAGATCGGTTCCACCGAGGGAATTCGGCAGCCAGACCTCAGATGGATGCGCGCCAGGCACGACCTACGGCTACGACGAGTACACGGATGCGCCTTTCAGGTGTGCCTGCGGCGCCACTCACCGCTTGGGTTTCGATGCAGTGCCTGTCCGAGAGACACCGCGGCCATCGGGTATCTACTTCGTCGCCGCCTGCGCTGACGGAGGCATGACTCTGCTCAAGGCGCGCGGCATGCTTCGCTTCAAGCGCCTGGAACCCAGACTATGGACACTGGTCGAGAGCGAGTCCGATGACCGTGAGCTGGCCCTCGGTACCGTGACCGCTCGTGGCGTCTGCTAGCCCTGCTCAACCCGCGGGCCAGAGCCAACCGAAGACGCCCGCCGTCAGCGTGGCGTAAACGAATCCATCGAACACGTTCTTGAGGGTGGTGCTCCAGGCCCGACCCGTCCAGATCGACTCCGCGGCGTTGGCACCAGCATAGGCCATGAAACCAACGGTACCGACAATCCGGAAGACTGCGAGGTAGTGGACTCCCGGATCCAAGGTTCTGCTCGCCACATAGGCGAGAAAGAAGCTGATCACCAGGCAGTAGATGAACCATTGGGTGAGGGCCTTGCTCATCGTCGGTGGGCCACTCGGTCGCACGATCATCGTCCCCACAGGCCCCTGCTCGAACTTCTTCACCATCTCGGGTGATGCCGCGTCCTTCAGGTTGGTTGCATATGGGAAGTGATAGTCACCGGGGGCCACGCCCGCCTTCCGCATCGCCCCCATCACCTCTGCTTCACCAGGTAGTTGTTGGTAGTCGCTCTGGTGGTACTTCAGCACCATATGCAGTACGGAGCTGGCGAGGAACACCACGACGGCAGACAGCACTATGGGTAACCACAACGCCCATATCTGGACCATGTTCAACCTCCTCCTTCGAGAGTCGACGAACCGCTGACTTGCGAATGCTGGGAGGATTCTACCGTGGGCTCTCTGCCGGCCGCCTCAGCAGCACGAATGCACCCTCTCGAGCCAGGACTGTCCACTCGCCCGGCTCGAGTCGGTCGACCTCTCGTTCTCTTGTCACCAGATAGGCAGGAAGGCCGCCCGAGCTCCGGATACGAAGCTCCTCGATCGACAAGTGAAGACGCTCTTCGATCTCCGGGGTCGGGTCCAGGACGACATC
>JARFQS010000400.1 GCA_029287645.1 Thermoanaerobaculia bacterium
GCGCTGAAGAACTTCCAGAGCATGGTGGACGATCTCACCGGCCTACCTCTGTCAAATGCGACTCTGCTCGAAGAAGGGACCGCCGGTGCGGAGGCCATGAGCATGACGCTGGCTGCAACCCGCGGCAACAAGAAGGGGTTCATCGTGGCCGATGATTGCCACCCACAGACGATCGCGGTCATCGAGACGAGATGCGAGCCGCTGGGAGTGGAAGTCCATGTCGGTCCCCCCGACAGCATCGACCCCGAGGGCATGGATCTTTTCGCGGCTCTCATCCAATACCCGACGACGGACGGACGGATCGAGGACTACTCGAAGACCGCCGAACGCCTGCACGACTCAGGCGCCTACCTGATCGTATCCACCGACCTTCTGGCCCTGACGCTTCTCAAGCCGCCTGGAGAGTTCGGTGCCGACATAGCCGTGGGCTCGAGCCAGAGGTTCGGCGTCCCGATGGGATTCGGCGGTCCGCATGCCGCGTTTCTCTCGACCAGCTCGTCTCTCGAGCGCCAGCTGCCCGGACGAATCGTCGGCCTGTCGAGGGATGCCAACGGCAATCCGGCCTTTCGCCTGGCTCGCCAGACCCGGGAACAGCATATTCGGCGGGAAAAGGCGACCAGCAACATCTGCACCGCTCAGGTACTGCTGGCCGTCATGGCCTCGATGTATGCCGTCTACCACGGTCCTCGAGGGCTCCGTCGCATAGGACAACGAGTCCATTTCCTGACCCGCGTGCTGGCGGCCGGCCTGCAGCGCCTCGGATTCGACATCGGCGAGGGGCTCTATTTCGACACCTTGAAGGTGAGATTCAATCCCGGCGAGGAGAGCGCCATCCTGCACACGGCCCGCAGCCGTTGCCTCAACTTGCGGCACTATCCGGATGGGGGAATCGGCATCTCTCTGGATGAAACCGTCACCCGCAAGGATCTCGAGCAGCTGTTGAAGGTCTTCTGCCAGGCACACAAGCTCCCATTCACCCTCGATGATCTCGTTGCCGAGGCTCGAGGCGAGTACCCTGAAGCCTTCGCCCGCCAGTCCGAGTACCTGACCCAGGCCGTGTTCCAGCGCTACCACTCGGAGCACGGAATGCTGAGGTACATGCAGCAGCTCCAGGAGCGGGACTTGTCACTGGCCCATTCGATGATCCCCCTGGGCTCCTGCACCATGAAGCTCAATGCGACGGCCGAGATGATGCCGATCACGTGGCCCGAGTTCGGAAACCTGCATCCGTTTGCACCGCCGGAACAGGCAGAGGGCTACTACCAGATGTTCGAGCAATTGGAGGGCTGGCTGGCGGAGATCACCGGATTCAGTGCCACTTCGCTTCAACCCAACGCCGGCTCGCAGGGCGAGTTCTCCGGCCTCATGGTGATTCGTGCCTACCATCAGGATCGTGATGACCTGAAGAGAGATGTCTGTCTGATTCCGACCTCCGCTCACGGCACGAATCCCGCGAGCTCCGTCATGGCCGGATACAAGGTGGTGCCCGTCGCCTCCGATGAGCGGGGCGATTTCGATCTCGACGACCTGCGCTCCAAGGCCGAAGCCAACAAGGACGAATTGGCCGCAGCGATGATCACCTACCCGTCGACCCACGGTGTCTTCGAAGAGCACGTGCGCGAGGTCTGCGAAATCGTGCACGAAAATGGCGGGCTGGTCTATTTGGATGGGGCCAACATGAACGCGCAGGTCGGCCTTTGTCACCTTTCCGACATCGGGGCCGATGTCTGCCACTTGAATCTCCACAAGACCTTTGCCATTCCGCATGGCGGCGGCGGACCAGGAGTCGGACCCATCTGCGTCGCAGAGCACCTCGTGCCGTATCTGCCCGGACACCCGGTGGTTGCGACGGGCGGAGAGAAGGCCATCGGACCGGTCTCGGCAGCCCCGTTCGGCAGCCCCGGTGTCCTGCCCATCTCCTGGATGTACATCGCCATGATGGGGCCAGACGGCTTGAAGAGGGCCAGCCAGATGGCGATTCTCAATGCCAATTACATGGCCAAGAGGTTGATCGAGCACTTCCCGGTCGTCTACACCGGCATGCGGGGCTTCGTGGCTCACGAGTTCATCATCGACTTCCGAGAGTTCAAGGAGACGGCTGGAATCACGGTGGACGATGTCGCCAAGCGGCTCATGGACTACGGGTTCCATGCTCCAACGATGTCCTGGCCGGTGGCGGGAACGATGATGGTCGAGCCGACGGAAAGCGAATCCAGGGCCGAATTGGACCGGCTGTGTGACGCCCTCATCGCGATCCGGGCCGAGATCCGTGAGTTGGAGGAAGGGCGAGGCGATCGCGAGGACAATCTTCTCCGCAACGCTCCCCATACGGCGGGCTTCGTGACCTCCGACAGTTGGCCGCATGGCTATAGCCGAGAAGCTGCCGCCTATCCGGCCCCGTGGGTCAAGGAGAGGAAGTTCTGGCCGCCGGTGGGACGCATCGACAACGTATGGGGAGATCGCAATCTGATCTGCACCTGCGATCCGGTCGAGAGCTACGCCCTCCAGGAGGCCGTCTCGGACAGTGATTGAGGGGCGATGGCCCCGCAGCGGATCGACTTAGTCGCAGACCGGGCAGGAGATCGGGGGGAGGGTCCCCGCCTCGAGGTTGAGGCGGGTCATGCGCTCGATTCTGGCGGCTCGACACTCCGGGCAGCCCGCCATGCCGTCCGCGTCCCACAGGTCCACTAGAACGATTCCCTGGTCCAAGTTCAGGGCCCCGTCCAGGGCCTCTTCGAGCTGTCGGACCGTCGGTGGAGAGAAGACCCCCAGCTCCGCCAACCTCTGCATCTCTCCATTGCCGCTACGAGTGGGAATGAGACTGACGACCGTCGAGCCACACTGTAGAGCGTGGTCCACCGACCGCACAGCCCACTCGACCGTTTCGGCCCGGGAGATGTAAGGAGCTCCGACCAGCACGAACGAGCGCAATCCGACACCGAGTGACCTCAGACGGGAAGCCGCGAGGTTCCACGTCTCGAGGGTCATCTTCTTGTTGAGCCTGGGCAACGCCACTGGATGAACCGTTTCCAGTCCCATGGCCACCTCCAGGTGGCCTCTGAGCAGTTGGGCAAATCTCCCACAGCTCTCCCCAACGAACCGGGGATGACATTCGACGATGACCTTCGAGTAGGGCTTCAGAAGAGCGGCGATCGCAGCCCAATCCTCACTGGGCACGGCCTTGTCATCGAAGAAGTTGCTGGCGTTGTAGAGCTTGATCATCGCACCTTCTGGAGGCATGCCGTGCTCGTCGAACGCTTGCGAGATCTGCGCAGGGATCGCACCTGGAGGCGTCGGCTCATCCAGCGTGTACTGCCAGAGATCGCAGAACACGCAGGTGAACGGGCACTCCTGCCCGGTCAGGAAGAGGGTCTGGCAAGGTACCAGCTCACCCTGCTCGTTGCGCTCCTTCTCCAGGTGGACGCCGATCGGGCGCCAGGCGTTCAGCGGGCTCTTCGCTGGACGCAGGTCGCGTATCCGCCGATCTTCAGAGCTGGGCGTCACCGATAGCCGTGCCGGTAGAGATCCAGATAGTGGTTGCGGTAGGCCTCCGGATCGGTCGGGAACCTCTCGGCGAGGACCGACTCGGGTCCGGCACCCTCTTGAAACCTGCGTTTCGGGAACACCGGCAGATCCAGCCCCGTGACGGCCTTGACGCCACGGCTCAAGATCTCTCCCTTCAGGGCGTAGAGCTTTTCGATCGACCCCTTCGTGAGCTCATCGAACGGAATGGCGGTGGCCAACGACACCAGGCTGGGGTGGGTAAACGGGCTGAAGCCCAGAAAACCGTACTTTCGCAGCGGCGCATGAACCCTCACGCAACCACGGCTCTGACCGCCGCTGTAGGTCAGGGAATGCTTGATCCGATCGACACCCCAACCTTCCTGATACAACAACGGGTTGTTGACCACGCTGCGGATGGTCAGCTCGCGATTCTCCTCGATCGGATAGTCCTTGAGGTTCTCGTCACCCCCATCTCCGTCCACCAGATACCGCCAATCGCGGTAGCGGCGGCGGATCTCACTCACCAGCGCCAGGTTGACCGTGGCGCATTCGACATCCAGGGGCTTGTAGTCTTCGATGACGCCGACAGCTTCGAAGGGATCGAGGCTTTCGGAATCCACCTCGACTCGCTCTCCCAGCACCTCGAGATCCAGCTGGCGGAGACATTCGACAGCCTGGGCCGCGTCCGATCCCAGCCCATCGACGGCCAGGGTGAAGGCCTTCAGCCGAGACGGGCTCTGCCCCCGTTCCAACAGCAACTTGTAGAGGCAGAGAAGTACAGAACCGCTGTCCAGGCCTCCAGAGAAGAGGACGCCGAGGGGCTCGCGTTCGGGCACGACCCGCAGCCAGGTGTCGAGCGCCTGCCAGAGTGCGCCGACGTACTGCTCTCCTATCAGGTCCAGGTCTGCCTGCAGGCTGTCCGTCGATGGCTCGAGGAATCGCCGATAGACCGGGTTGGGGTCGGGGCAACCGATCAGGCGAATCGACGTCACGTGATGGGCGGGGACCATACGGGTGTAGCTCGGATGAAACTGGTCGCCATATCCCTCTGCTTCGAGAAACTGCTGGATCTCGTCGATGCGATCGGCCACCACCAGTAGAGGACCGCTCTCCTGCTTGGCGAGGAAGTAGCGCATCGGTCGGTCGAGGCTCCGCGCCATGCGGACGACTTCTCCCTCGCGCGCTGTCAGAGCAAAAGACCCTGACAGCCGCTTCAACGAGGTCGCTTTCTCACTCGACAGAAGATCGCGCGCCTCTGCGACCTCCATGTTGAAGAGCTGCTGACTGTCCTCATCGATCAAGTCGACTACGCGGTGGATCGGCCTATCCATGGGTTCCTCCCGGATTTCGTGGATCGAGACAACTGCCTCACGCGGCGATTATAGCGACCACCGGAAGCTTTGCCCCACCGAGCTCTGATATCTCGAGGAGTCCCTGGAGAGCCGCAAGTAGTTGACTTCCCGTCTCAAACCGCTAGGATTCGTGTCTATAGCGAGACAATCTCGTGGCAGACGCACTGACCGGACTCGTCAGCTTGTGTCTCTCGAAATCAAACAGGGAAAAGGGAGAAAGTCAAAATGAAGAAAGCTATCTGGGTATTGGCCGTCGTGGCCGCAATCGGGGCTTTGGCATTCACTACCACAGCCTGCGGCAAGGAGGCTCGTGAATCTGCGGGTGAGGCCGTCGAGGCTGCCGGCGACGCCGTCAAGGAGAGCGCCGAAGAGGTCAAGAAAGATACGGCCGAAGCCGTAGAAGCCGCTGGTGACATGGCCGAGGATGCCGCAGAGGCTGCTGGTGAGGCGGTCGAAGGGGCCAAGGAGATGGCCGAGGATGCCGCCGATGCCGCTGGCGAGATGGCGGAAGACGCCAAGCATGCAACGGGCGAGGCCATCGAAGGCGCCGGTGAGGCCATCGAGGAAGCCGGGGAGAAGCTGCAGGAAGAAGAGGGCGGTAGGTAGGTAGGTACCCTCGACCTCGCAGGCTCAGCGCTGCTTCTCGTAGGTGCCCATCAGCTCGGCTCGAGCCAGGACGTGCCCTTGAATGGCCGTCTCCAGCTGCGCCTTGGTGGGTTGCCATCCGTCGGGTAGGCGGGTATCGAGAGCGTAGAGCTTGAAGAAGTACCGGTGGCGGCCGATGGGCGGGCAAGGCCCTCCATACTCGGCCCGCTGCCAGTCGTTCAGTCCGACTCCGGTCTCTGCTGGCAGGTCTTCGAAGGCGACGCCTTCCGACAGGCCTCCGGCAGCGGCCGGCAGGTTGTACACCACCCAGTGAACCCAGGTCATTTTCGGAGCGGCGGGATCGGGTGCGTCCGGGTCGTCGACAATCAGGGCGAGGCCCACAGCGCCTTCGGGAATTCCCGACCAGGCGAGTGGCGGGGAGAGATCCTCGCCTTCACAGGTGTGACGCCGTGGAATCTCGGTGCCGTTCTCGAAGCTGGTAGAGGTCAGCGTCAGGGTCATTTCGGCGGCTCCTTCGGTTGGGGGGGCGGCTAGCCCGTACGGGATCACCAGGAAGACGAGGCAGACGAGGATTCTGGCAGTCCTGCGGGGAGCTTGCCCGAGGTTCGAGCGCATGTTCGAGGCCTCCTGATTGCCAAGACAGGGTCGTTTCGACTCACAGAAAGTGTAGCAAGCTCTGATCCGCATGGCTCATGCAGGGGGGATGACTTTTCGCCTTGACTTACGCCTTGTTTACGCCTACCATATTGATCTTGTGGAACACCTGCTCCCATGGTTTTCCGAGTTGGAAACGGGATGAAGCATGGCATCGTCGCAAGCCCTCGCAACTTCACCACAGAGAGCCGCCGAAGCACCAGAAGCCACCGTCAGCCGACCTCCTGCGACGATCGGCACCTTTCGCTCGAGACTTCCCCATCACCTGCAAAGCCACCTCGACAGCGGCCGGGAGTGGGTGCAGAAACGCGCCGCGGCTCCCCTTCCCTCACCCTTCCCTACCGCCACGGCTCTCGACCAGTTGCTCCTCGGCGGACTGCCGCAGGGACAGCTCGTAGAGCTCATCGGACGCAGATCCAGCGGCCGCTTCTCCACCCTCCTCTCATCGCTGGCCACTGCCACCGGCGCCGGCGAGGCGGCGGCGTTCGTGGACCTCGGGGATGCCTTCGATCCCCAACTGGCCGTCACCGCTGGGGTCGATCTCGAGCGACTGTTGTGGGCTCGTCCCGAGCATCTGAAGCAGACCCTGATCAGTGCCGAGGTACTGCTGGCCGGCGGATTCCCGCTCGTCGTCGTCGATCTCGGCGACCCACCCGTACCTGGAGGGCGGGGTGTGGAGGCCTCCTGGCTACGACTGGCAAAGGCGGCGCAAAGCCACCAGGCAGCTCTGCTCGTCTCGAGCCCCTACCGGGTGAGCGGCACGGCAGCGGCCGGCGTGGTGAAAGCCGACCATGGTCGTGCGCTGTGGTCGGGAGAAACTCCGGGGCCTCGCCTGCTGGTGGGGCTCTCTTCCCGCCTCACCTTGCAGAAGATGCGTCGACACCAAGGTAACCGCACCGCGGCCCTCTGCCTGCATCCACCCGCCGCGCTGACCTACGGCACCACAACGGCATCCATCGGAGGCGGAGCGAGATCCTGAGAGCCCATGCCCCGAATCGCCTGCCTCTTCACCCCCCTGTTTCCTCTCGCCGCCCGTCTGCGCAGCGAACCCGAGCTGCGGGGAGAAGCTGTAGCCATCTTCCAGGGCAACAGCAATGCCGCCCGCGTCGTCGCCGCTACTCGCCGGGCCCGCCAGGTCGGCATCCGCCCTGGTATGTCCCTACCCCAGGCTCGGGCTCTGCTCCCCAATCTCACCGTCAGAGCGCGCGACATGCCCTGTGAAAAGGCGACGCAGGACACCCTGCTGGAGATTGCCGAGAGCTTCTCCCCCCGGGTCGAGGACGCCGGAGAAGGTGTCGTCTATCTCGAGCTGGACGGCCTCGACCGCCATTTTCCTGGCGACTCCCCCGAGCAAGACCTCGGCCATGCCCTGACAGTGACAACCGACAAGGCCGGCTTGACCACTTGGGTAGGCATCGCTTCGAGCAAGTTGGCGGCACGCGTGGCGGCAGAGCTCCCAACTTCACCCAACCTGGTACCCGCAGGTGAAGAAGCGAGCTTTCTGGCCCCCCTGCCACTGCGCAGCCTCGCAGCCGAAGCCGGGATCCTCGAGACCCTCGAGCGCTGGGGAATCCGCTCTGTCGGCGACTTCGCCCGGCTGCCCAAGAACGAAGTCGCCAGCCGACTCGGTGAGACAGGCCAACGGCTCCACGAGAAGGCCCGCGGATTGGACTCCCGCCCTCTCGTCCCGTATCGACCCCCTCCCCATTTCGCCGAGGGCATGGAGCTCGAATGGCCGTTGGTCAACCTCGAGCCCTTCCTCTTCGTCGCCGGAGCGGCCCTGAAGCGGCTCTGTCAACGCCTCGAGAGTCGAGGGCTGGCCTGTGCACGCCTCGAGACCTCGCTGCGTCTCGAGCCCGACGGCCATCACCTGCGCACCCTTCAGCTGCCGGCTCCCACCCGAGAGGCCAAGACCCTGCTGACGTTGATCCGCCTCGATCTGGAAGCGGAGTCACCCGCCGCACCGGTCACCGGGTTCACCATCGTCGCCCACCCCGACCGCCCACGGGAGGCCCAACTCTCCCTCTTCGGCCCTCCCGCCCTTTCCCCCGACAAGCTGGCCACGACCCTGGCACGTCTGTTCGCCCTTCTCGGGCCCGGGCGCGTCGGGTCGCCCAGCACGGTGGACGGCCACCGGCCCGAACGCTCCGCACTCGTGGAGTACGCCCCTCCTCCTCCACCCGATGTGAGCCCTGAACGGCAGGAGGGGCATGGACTGCTCGCCATCCGCACATTGCGACCGCCGGTGCCTCTCGAGGTGATCTCACACCTCGCCTCCCCCCGGGAGATCCTCTCCACCATCAGCGAAAGCTCGGCCAAGAGGCCTCGTATCCAGGGACGCGTGAAGGTCGCCTCCGGCCCCTGGACGATGGAAGAGGAGTGGTGGTCGGAGAAGCGGGTGGAACGTGACTACTGGGACGTCGAGCTCGCCGATGGAGGCATCTTCCGCATCTTCCACCAGCGCTCTACCGGCGAATGGTACGCCGACGGTATCTATGACTGACAAGCCCCCTGCAGAAACGAACCAGGATCAGGGCCCAAAGAGGCCCCGAGAAAGCGCGGCTCCTGCCATCGACTTCACGAGCCTGGCCGACCTGCGCGCGCCCGACTACCTCTCCCCTGGAGCCCGCAAGGAGAAGCTGCGACAGAGAAACTACCCCTCCGCCTACCCACCCGGTCCTGGGGTCCTGGGGTCCTGGGGTCCTGACACTCC
>JARFQS010000538.1 GCA_029287645.1 Thermoanaerobaculia bacterium
GGCGGACCTTCTGGTGATCCGGAAGACCCAGAGACACCCTGGGCACCGAGCCCGTTTTGCCGCTCGCCGAGGTCACCCGGCATTCGTTGGCTCGCAGAACGCGAGTCCGGATCTGGGCTGCCCAACGAAGTCCGGAGCAGAAGCGCAGTCCGCGATGTGTGGCGCCGCGTCGCCGGGCGAAGTCGCTCGCTTCGGCAACTCTACACCGAGGATCAGACGGGTCGCAGCTCGAGTCTTCCGCGATCTGCAGCAGCCGGCTCGGGCTGTTGTCCCCGACCGATTGTCGCTGAGCTCGATTCGTCTGCCCGAATAGTTCACTCCGAGAGTAGGAATCGGAGGTGTAGAGAGCGGCAGCTGGGTTGTGTCGAAAGCGCCTGTCGCGAGCCACCAGGACGGTCACCGGTACCCGCGAGGCGCTCACGAAGACCGCTTCATGCCCGACGCACATGCCGGCAACCACGTTCATCTGCGTTTGCTGGCAGGCAAACTGGCGGGCCTGTTGCAGAGGCTCGCCGCCCGATTCCAGGCACGGTAGAAGCACTTCCAAGCCGGCCTCCTGCAGAAAGGACGCTGCGGCAGCAGCTTCCCGCCCCATGTCCGGGCAGTGACCGATCCCCAATCGTCGGAACCCCACGCGCCCGGCGAGCTCTGCGGTCTCCCGCAGTCTCGTCCACTCCCCATACCCCGCAGCCTCCACCAGCGCCGACTCATGAGCCAGGCGGCGTTGCTCGGCGTCGGCATAGAGCTCTTCGAAGACCGGGAAGTCCTCGTGCATCGGACAGGATTCCGGAGCAGCCTCAGGGTGGCCTGCCCGGCACACCTGGCTTACACAAACTGCGCACTCGACAGACATCTCTTCTGCTTCCGAGCAGCCCCGGCAACCGAGTCGATCCGGCAGCGGAACTAGCCGCTGTGTAGCAGCGTCGTGAAGAACCAGACGGTCAGCATTGCGGCGCCAGCCGGCAGAAGAGCCAGTAGACCAGCGACTCCAGGGTTCTTACGAATATTAGCCGCCGCAGCGATCACCAGAATCACGACCAGGATGATGTGTAGGAGCGGCAGCAAAGCCATCAGGGGCGTCTGCATGCGCCATCACCTCCCATCGCTCAAACTGGCGCGGGTCGAGAATCCCTCCGGGACTCCAGCCCGTAACGACCCTCGCCATAGGTCCAGAATACCTCTCCTCGATAGTCTCTGCACTGTACGAGCTCGTGCTTCTCGAGAGCCCAGATGATTTCGTCTGCGGACTCCCCTGCCAATTCGCGCAGCGTTTCCTCGAGCTCACGCTGGCACAGGGGATGACGTCGCAGGATGTTGACGACACCGTCCACGAGGGAGGACTTCGCGCCGAGATCGAACCTCCCATCGACCGGCGCTACCACTTCCGCGACCTCTCCCAGGATCGTCATGGCCCTCAGGAGACCTTCCGCGTCGGCGGGTTCCACCCACTCTTCGGCGGGAACTCGCACCGGTACGTTGAGCTGGATCCGGTCCGGCTGAATCCCGTTCAAAGCTTCGGCCAAGAGCCGCAGAACCGGCTCGGTGTCGTTGAGACCCCGCACGAGCATCACTTCGACCCAGAGCTGCCCCTGGAACTCCTGCCGGAAGACCTCCAGTCCCGCCACGATCCGGGACAACCTCAGAGTGGGCCAGGCTCGGTTCACCGCGCGAAAGGTCGCTTCGTCCGCCGCATCGAGCGTCGGAATCACCACATCCGCGGTGTAGAGCTCTTCTCGCACTCCGCGCTCGAACAGCAGGGATCCGTTGGTGATGACGGCCACGGGAATCGAACTCAGGGTCTTGACCGCCCGGATGAGCTGGCCGAGGCTGGCGCACAGCAGGGGTTCACCCTGACCGACAAAGGTGACGAAGTCGATCTCCGCCGAGCGATGCTGCTCGAGTGCGCCTTCGACCTCCGCCATGATCTCCGCCGGTGAGAAGAGGTCGCGCCGCTCATTGGTGAGGGGCACAGTGCGACCGAGCTGGCAATAGACGCAGTTGTAGTTACAGGTCTTGAAGAGAATCGGATCGACACCCAGTGATTGTCCCAGTCGGCGAGAAGGTACTGGCCCGTAGACGTGCTTCATGGTCCGTCTCCAGAGGCCCGAGAAGACTACCTCCTCTCAGGCCATCATGGTCACCTTCCGCGCCGACTCCGCGAGGGCGTTCTCCAGCCTTCCTGCAATGCCTTGGATCTCCTCACCCACCTCCGGTACTTCCAGGTACGTTCCCTTCAGCCAGGCCTGACCGACGGCCGAGCTGGCGTGCACGACACCCAGGACCTCCAAGCCTTTGGCGGACAGCCTCGATCTCAAGAGGCTCTCCGTTTCGTTGTCCGGGATCTTGTTGAGAACGCACGAGACGCCGCGGATCTTCGCCTCCCTGTAGAGACGCCGTGCCAGATCTGCCAGCACCTCGCTTTCCAGGTGCTGCGTGGCTGGCATGGCCCCGGCTCTCATCTCCGCGACGGTCCGCTTCAGATCGGCTGCCATCTGCACGGCGGCGACGGTCGGATCGACGACGACGCATGCCCAGTCGAGACTCGTGATCACTCCACGCGCCGAGTCTTCGAACCCCGCCTTGAAGTCCAGCAGGGTCACCGGCTCCGTGCCGTTGCCGATGATCCTGAGGTCGCGGGCGATCTTCGAGATTGGGCCGTCACAACCGGCACCCGGACCCAGGTGGCCGATCTTCCCTGCCACCAACAGGTAGATGCCCTCCGGGCTCCGCCCCAACAGCTCTTGCGGAATCTCCCCCAGAGAGAGCTCCGCACCGGCCAGCACGGTCGGGTCGTCGACCGGACAGGTGACGGCGCCGCCACCGAAGATCGTGCCGCCGAAGGAGTCCAACAGGGTCAGCTGTGGCGTCTCGACACCGAGTGCCGCGGCGAGGCCGACGTTGGTCGAGTCGGCGTCCACCAACACGACCTCGTAGCCAGAGCTGCGGAGGGCCCTGGCCAGCAGAATCGTGACCGTGCTCTTGCCGGAGCCACCCTTGCCAAAGACCCCGATCCGGCGACCTCTGAGCCGTTTCCTACCGTCGCTCGAAATGGCTTCTCTCCTTTGACGGTCCGGAGTGGGGCTCTTCGCCTCCGCGCCGGTTGCCGGGTTCGTGACGACACGCTCCGTCACTGCGACCAGCACCTGCTCCGTGGCCGCGTGCGTGCCGGCCTCCGCAAGCCTCGCGAGCCGTCAACGGCTGAACTGCTCCCGCCTCGAGCTCGGCGAGAATGTCTCCAACCGTCTCGTGGCCGGTCCTCAAGACCTCGATCCCAGCCTCCTGCAGGGCGGAGAAGGCCCGACGGCCGACACCGACGCAGACCAGTGCCTCGACGCCAAGGCTCGTCAGGCTATCGAGGTGGTGGCACGAGTGCAGCTGATGACGGCACTCCAGATTCCTAACGGTGGCCAGTTCTCCACCCTCCGTGTTGATCAGTGTCAGATACTGGGCGCTGCCGAAGTGATTGGAGATCCGGGACTCGAGTCCCCGATCATCCAGCGTCGGAATACAGATCTTCATGATGGGCTCCCTCCTCGATGAGCAGAGCTCGAGATTGCAGCAATGCCTGCAGCACCTTCCGCCGGCCGCTCTTCAGTAGGCGTTGCACTGTCCCCCTGGAAACCGCCATGCGCTCGCCGGCCCCCTCTTGGTCGTATCCATCGAGGTCACAGAGGCGCATGGCCTCCAGCTCGCTCAGCTCGAGGCGGATGGTCTCCAGCTCGAACATCGGAATGCTGCGAGGTTTGAAGACCCGGTCACCTTCGAATAGTCGACAGAGCCTTCGCTTGCGGGGGCGGGGCATGGAGGGTTCTCCATATTGTGCATATACACAATACTACTGATTCGGTGATCCGTCAACCACAGGGATAGCGAGACCCTTCGGCCCGGTCGACTGCGGCAAATGCCCCAAGCTCGAGTCGAGACTCGAGACAGGGCTCTTCAGGTATGGGAAGCGTGGGGGCCTCTCAAAGGGCCTTCTCTGTCGGAGGCTCGATCTCGAGAGTGTCCTGGAGAAAGTCCCAGATCCGGTGGCGCAGCCACATGAGACGCAAAGGGGTCATGGAGAGGAATGCCTGCTTGTGCCTGTAGTTGAGCAGGATTCTCTGAGGGTGGCCCATGGTTTCCCACAGGGCATCCCGTGCCGTCTCGGGAATGCAATCGTCCTTGGCTGCTTCGACGATCAGAACTGTCGAAGGATCGACTCGATCGGGGAAGTTCGCCGGCTCGAAGTAGCTGAACTCGCTCTCGATGCGGGATTCGAGCTCTGCCTCGCTCCAGCCGAACTCTGACAGCGCTTTCGATCTCATGCCCTGGCTTCGCTCGAGGTCACAACGAACCATCGGCTGGTGAAGCAGGGCTCCCGCCATCACCAGCACCGTGGCGGCCAGCCTGGGCTCCTGGACCGCTACTCCAGCCGCGAGAAAGCCCCCGTGACTGAAGCCGAGCAGTCCGATCCTCTCGTCGTCGAGCTCGGGCCGAGCCTCTGCCCAGTCGATGGTACGGCGAATGTCGACGACGGTGGTCCACTCCCGCTGGGCGCTCCTGCCGAGTCGCTGCATGAACGCCGCCTCATCCTCGGCAGCCGCCATCCCGCTCCAGTCGACGATGTCCTTGTCGATCGTCATGTTGAAGATGTTGACCTCCCCTTGGCTGTGTGACTTCAGGTAGGCGGTCATCTTCTCCGCGGGATAGGTGTGACCGTCTGGGATCGGCACGATGATCACCAGAGGTTTCTTGCCTGGCCGTTTGCTCTCGTAATACCTGCCGGTGACCAGGTTGTCTTCCTGGCCGTTGTCGCCGTAGGAAGGGAACCGAATGTAGCGGACGCGGTAGAGAGAGCTTTCCTCCTCGTCGAGCACCCGGTTCTTGAACGAGATATCTTGTTCTTCGTACTCGACAGGAGAGAGAGGAGGTTGCCCGGCGACCCCGATCGAGGCTCTCGGACCAGCCGCAGGGGGCGTGATGGTGTAGGAAACACAACCCCCCAGCGCAATCAGGGCTGCCATACCCGAGCAGACAACAAACCTCATTCTCCGAAACCCTCTCCTCTTATGACCCAGAGAATATCTCGATTGGGTTGGCCAATCTATCAACTAGCACACAGTCGAGACTGGAGCACCGAACGCCCAATCAGTACCCTCGACACCGCCTACTTCGGAATCAGCTCGAGAATCTGCGGGCTGGCTTCGTCCCAGGCCACGATCGTGTGGCAGATCGAGCAGTCGGAGTCGATCACGTCGCCATCTTCGGTGGCGTGGTCGCCGGCGTGGCACCGATTGCACCCCAACGAGTTGTAGTGACCGCTGAAGTCGGGATAGGTGTCCCACTCGATCTTCATGGAGGGAAAGACGTTGTTCGCGTAGAGGCGGCCCAGGACACGACCCGCTTCCTGGATGTCATCGGCGCGGCTCGAGGCGCGGCCTGGGTACTCGGCGCGATAGAAGCTGTCAATCGCTGCAACGATCCCCAGCTCTGCCTCTTCGTGCGATGCGTACTCGGCGCGCACCGCCTTCAGACCCTCACGCCGCACGTAGGGCAGGTCCCTGGCGATGAAGCCTCGCTCCAGGGCAAGGTCGACGGCCTGCTCCGCCGAGTAGTAGACGTGCGTCGGACGATTGTGGCAATCGATGCAGTCCATCACCCGCCAGTCCATCAACTCGGGATTCTCCTCCCGGGTGTTCTGCTTGACGAATCGCTGCACCGGCTCGTCTCCCTCCTTCAGCTCAACCTCGTACATCGTCCGGCGCTTCACGTCCGAGCGGTAGCGGATCTCGACATTCGGATCCATGTGCCAGTGAATGCCCTGCGTTCCCCCGAAGTCGTCACCGCCCACCTTGAGCAGCAGAATCGTCTTGGTCTCGGAGTTGGCCTCGTCGTCGGAGAACCTGGTGATCATCTTGGGCCGCACGCCGTAGAACTTCTCAGGCCAGTGACACTCCTCGCAGGTGCCTTCCGAGGGCCGCAGGTGGTGTATCGGGGTGGGTATCGGACGATCGTAGAGATCGAAGGCCGTGGAAACGAGCTGCCAAGCGCCACTCAATTTGGATCGTACGAACCAGCTGGTACCAGAGCCCACATGACATTCGACACAGGCGACTCGAGCATGGGGTGATCGCTGATAGGCGATGTATTCCGGTGACATGACACTGTGACAGGTCTCTCCGCAGAAGGACGTGCTCTCCATGACATGGACGCCCTGGGACATCGCAGCCGTGAGGATCACCGCACCCACGGTCACCCCCAAGACCAGGATCATCAAGCGTCTCCTGGTGGTGTCAAGATTGAGGTCGATGACGGGGAAGGCCGCTTGCGGCGCCAGGCGCCGCTCCCTACGGATACCCCAGAAGACGAGGATGAAGCCGAGCAAGCCCCCAGCCGGCAGGATCAGGTAGGTGACGATGCCGATATAGGGATTGCCCTCCGCGCCGAGAAGCTCGATCAGCATCAGGCTCACGAAGAGGATGGCGCTGATCAGCATCAGTGCCGAGCCGGCGAGACTGATGGGGTTGCGCGTCAGGGGAATCAAAATCTTCCGCATGGTCGCCTCCGGTTTGTGGCCTCCGGTCCCTTTCGAATCCTATCCTGGCTCTGATCCAGGCGGGAGTCTTGCTCCTGAATGGCCCATTCAGGGGTGCATTCTCGAGTCTTCCGACCCGCAATGCCATAGAATCGGCCGATGAAAATTCCACGGCTACTCGTTCTTCTCTTGCTTCTCACCTCCGTTGTCGCCACTCCGACCCTCGCTCAGAAGGTGTACGTGGACTACGACCGGGCCACCGCCTTCAGCCAGTATCGGACCTTCCAGTTCAAGGAGACCCGCGAGGATCTGCGTAACTACTCCGAGACGCTGCACCGGCGTGTCGTCGATGGGCTCCGGGGCTACATTCGAGAGGGCGGCATGGAGGAGGTCGACTCCGATCCCGACGTCTACATCGCCTACTACACCGCCGACCAGGGCAACTTGCGCCTCGTCTTGAGCGACCTCGAGTACACCTATGGACCCGATTTTTCCCTGGGCTCCTATTGGGAAGGCGGCGTAGGTACTCGCAATCTGGAGAACTTCTCCTTCAAAGAAGGCACGCTCATCATCGACGCCTGGGACGCCAGAGAGAAGAAGCTGATCTGGCGAGGCATCGGTACGGCCGCCATGGCCAAGAAGAAGCCCGACAAGAACGAGAAGAAGCTCGACAAGGCGCTCCAGAAGATCATGAAACGCTGGGACGAGATGTATGGCGCCAAGGTCCAGGCGATCCGCAAACACCAGATGGAACAGGGCGAATAGCCGGCGATCGGGGGATCTCCATTTCGCCGATGGCCTACCCGGCCCGCCGGTTCTCTAC